>JAHCKI010000165.1 GCA_026125865.1 Rhodospirillales bacterium | reverse complement strand
GGCACTCATGGCCCATCCCGAAAGGCCGGAATACGCCCATCCCTCCTTCTGGGCTCCATTCGTCGTCGTCGGCGAAGGGGGCGCGAACAGCGTATCGCCGTAGCCACATGAAACAGTCGTAGCAAACCGTCCTCTGGGGAATCGTTCATGCCGGAGAAGCCATCGAACCAAGAAACCGGGAGACGAGCACGACGTGCCGTTCCCACCCCGATCATGCTTCGATTGTGGCTCCCCTTACTGTTCGCCGTATTGCTTACGGCGTGTGTGTCCGCGCCGATTGCCGTTCCTCCCGTTTCCCCGACCTATGTCATCGATGATCCCGAAACGACGGCGCTGGGTCGGCTCTTCGCGCCGGAAACCGACCGTCACGCGGAAAGTTCGGGCTTCCTGTTGCTCGACAAGGGCAAGGAGTCGCTGCTGTGGCGGGGGGCCTTGGCGGCGCGGGCGCAACGGTCGATCGATGTCC
The DNA here is from genome assembly GCA_026125865.1 of Rhodospirillales bacterium. GTDB lineage: Bacteria > Pseudomonadota > Alphaproteobacteria > Rhodospirillales > Defluviicoccaceae > JADJXQ01. Next base: position 5,440 of record JAHCKI010000165.1, on the reverse strand, counting down.
AATACTTCATCTGGTACCAGGACAAGGTCGGCGTTCTTGCCGCCGCGCGGCTCCTGCAAGCGGCGGATCGCGGGGTTCGCGTGCGGGTGCTGGTCGACGACGCCGCCATTGATGCCGACCCACGGCACCTGTTGCTGTTGGACCGGCATCCTCACATCGACATCAAGATCTACAATCCCTTCGCCAGCCGCGCCCAGATATCGTTTGCCCGGCTGTTTGAACTGCTCGGCGATTTCACGCGCCTCAACCGGCGCATGCACAACAAACTCTTCGCCGTCGACGGCAGCGTCGCCATCGTCGGTGGACGCAACGTTGCCGATGAGTACTACGACCTCGACGAGACCTTCAATTTTCGTGATCGCGACATTTTGGCGGTCGGCCCCATCGTCGAGAACATGGGGCAGAGCTTCGACGCCTACTGGAACAGCGAGTGGTCCGTTCCCGTTCCGGCGCTCGTTTCATTGCCGGTAACCGACGAGGAGGAAAAGGCTTTCTTTGAAGGGTTACGCGCCCACGCCCAGGACCCTGCGTATTTTCCGTCGACGTATCAGGAGAGGCTCGCCGATATGGTTTCGGGGATCGATCGGCTTCCGGAGCAACTGGTCTGGGGACCGGCGCGGCTGATCTACGACATTCCCGGCAAGAACGAAGACGTCGAACGGTTGGATGCCTTCGGTCGCAGCGGTGCCGCGCTCACCAAGATCGCGCTGACGACCGAAAGGGAACTGGTCGCCCAGACTCCTTACTTGATCCTCATGCCGGGAACGGTTGACGTGATCCGGCGCCTGCGGTCGCGCGGCGTCACCGTCCGCGTCATGACAAATTCCCTCGCGTCAACCGACAGCGAACTCGTCTTCGCCGCTTACGCGAAACAACGGCGCGCCTTGCTTGGCGAAGGCGTCGAACTCTTCGAATTCCGGCCCGACGCCGCATCGCAGCGGCATTTCATCGACAACTCCGATCGTCTCGATCCCGATGTCATTTATTGCCTTCACGCCAAGACCGCCGTGTTCGATCGCCGCCGGGTATATATCGGTTCCTTCAACATGGACCCCCGGTCGACTCACTTGAACACGGAGATGGGAATCCTTGTGGACAGTCCGGAGCTGGCCGAACAGGTCCTGGCGGCTTTCGCGGCCGATTTCCATGAGGACAGCAGTTGGAAACTATCTTTGACACTCGATGACCGCGTGGCATGGGACTCGGCCGAGGAACCGGCGCCGGTGGCGTATCCGGGAGACCCAAAAGCGGGAGCCTGGCGGTCCTTCAAGGCGTTCCTGTTCTCGTTGTTCCCTTACAAGTCGATTCTGTGAGGGGATGGCCTTGCGTGCGCTTCGGGCGGGACTGGTTATTGTCTGCCTCTGCGGGCTGCTGTCGATGGCCCCGCTCCACGCTGAAGATGCTAACCAGTCCCAGTGGAACACGCTGACCCAACAGGCGACCGAAGCCCATGCCAAGGGCGACTACCCGTCGGGTATCGACTTCGCCCAACAAGCACTGGAACTGGCCAGGCGCCATTTCGGCAAAAGGGACAAGCGGCTTCTCGTCAGCCTCAACAACCTCGCACTCATTCACACGGCGCAAGGCAACTACAAGGAAGCCGAGCCCTTGAATGAAGCCGCGCTCGAACTGGCTGAAAAGATCCTTGGGGATAGTCATCCCACCACCCTCGTGATCTTGAACAATCTCGCGCACCTCTACATGTCCAACGGTCGCTATGCCGACGCCGAACCGCTGCACCGAAAGGCGCTGCGGATCAGGGAGGAAGTGCTCGGGCCGGACCACGTCGACACCATTACCAGCCTCAACAACCTCGCCCTGTTGCTTGCGTCCCAGGGCCGTTTTGCCGAGGCGGAACCCTTGTATCTAAAAGCCTTGCGCCGTTCCGAGAAATCGCTTGGGCCCAAACACCACCTGACCATCACCACCCGCAACAACTTGGCCAATTTGTACCGGTCGCAAGGACGCCTTGACGAAGCCGAACCCTTGTATCGGACGACTCTTCAAGACTCGCGGGACGTATTCGGACCGCGTCACCCGACGACGATCGGCGCCATCAACAATCTGGCGACCGTGTTACAAAGCCAGGGGCGCTACGCCGAGGCGGAGCCCCTGTTCGAAGAAGCGGTCGAGGTGGCGACAGAGGTGCTCGGCCCGGAGCATCCGACCACCATCGTTGCCCTCACCAATCTGGCCGATGTGTACGTGGCCCAGGGGCGCTATCGGGAGGCCGAGCCCGTGGCCCGCATGGCCTTCGATCGGTCAAAGAACCGCTTCGGGGAACGCCATCCCTATGCTCTTCAGGCGCTCGACGGTTTGGCGCGCCTCTTCGTTGCACAAGGCCGCTACCGCGAGACGGAACCCTATTCAGTGAAGGCCTTGAATCTGAGGGAGGAGGTACTTGGCTCGCGGCATCCCGACACCATCAATAGTCTGAAAAAGATGGCCCGCCTATACCAGTCCCGGGGACGCTACGAGGAAAGCGACGGCCTCTACCAAAAGGCGATGGGACTGAGCACCGAGGTTTTGGGACCGCTCCATCCGGCGACACTCGATTGTTTGAGTGGTCTCGCCAGCCTTCGCGTGGCGCAAGGCCGGTATGGCGAGGCGGAAACCGCATATCGGTCCGTCCTTAAAAGCCGCGAGGTGGTTCTAGGCGCCAGGCATCCCGACACCATCGCCACCATCAACAATCTTGCCGTCATGCACCAAAAACAGGGGCGCTACGACCAAGCCGAGGCCATGAACAAGGAAGCCTTACGGGCCTTGGAGCAGGAACTCGGCCACGATCATCCGCTCACGATCGCTACTCTCGGTAATCTTGCGTTCCTCTACAATGCCCAAGGACGGTATGACGAGGCCGAAGCTTATTTCACAAAGGTTCTTCAGTTTTCGAAGGAGCGCCTTAGTCCCCGTCATCCGGGAACCATCCTCGCTCTCGGCAATCTCGCGTTTCTGTACACGTCCCAGGGACGGTACGGCGAGGCCGAACTTGCGTACAAACGGGCCTTGCGGCTTTCCGACGATGTCCTCGGGTCGCGCCATCCAACGACCATGCGCAACCTCAACAACCTGGCGCACCTGTATTGGATGCAAGGGCGCTATGGCGAGGCCGAACCCCTCTATGCGGAATCCTTGCACATGCGGGAGGAGGTTCTGGGACCACGGCATCCGGACACCATCGACGGCATCAACAACTTGGCAGTCCTGCTCAACACGGTAGGTCGTTTCGCCGAGGCGCAACCGTTGTACGAAAAGGTATCGCGGCTGGCACAGGAGGTGCTCGGCCCTCGCCACCCCAAGACCATCGCGAGCATGAATAACCTCAGTACGGCCTTGGCGCGGCAGGGCCGATATGCGGAAGCGGAACCGCTCGCCGAAACGGCCTTGCGCCTTCGAACGGAGATCCTCGGACCGCGCAACCCGGAAACCATTCTGACCCTCGACAACGTGGCCTCCATATACGCGGCGCGGGGCCGATTCGCCGAAGCCGAGGCCATGCATGAACAGGCGCTGAACCTGCGCGAGGAGGTTCTCGGCTCCGAGCACCCCGATGTGTTGATCAGCTTGGGTAATATCGCCCGGCTCCGTGACAGACAGGGACGGCTCGCCGAGGCCTTGCCGGTGATGAGGCGTTCAACCGCCATCGGGCGCAGGCGCGCGCTGCTGCCCGACGGGCTTGCGCAACGGGGGAGCAGCGCGGAGCAGCGGTCGCTGGGTGCGGCATATCGCCTTCACCTTAAAACAATCGCCGCCGCCATCGACGCCAAGGCGCTCGACACGTCCGCGGGGACGGCGGAGAGTTTCGAGGTTGGGCAACTGGCCGTCGTCGGCCAGGCGGCACGGGCGGTATCCCGCATGGCGGCCCGGTTCGCCACAGAGGATAGCGATCTCGCCAAGTTGGTGCGCGAGCGTCAGGACGCGTTGAACCGATGGCAGGCGCTGGAGGGCGAACTGGACAAGGTCCTGGCGCAGCCCGATGAATCCCAGAACGGACAGCGGAAATCCCATCTGTGGACGGAAGCCCAGCGCGCCGAGACCGTGGTTGCGACGATTGATGAGGCGTTGCGGCGGCAGTTCCCGGACTACGCTGCCCTCACCAATCCCGAGCCTGTATCGCTCGCCGGAGTTCAGGCGCTTCTCGCCCCCAATGAAGCGTTGGTCGTCCATGTGGGTGACGCCGAGTGTGGCTATCTTTGGGTTGTGCGAGGCGGCAACGCCTTGTTTCGGCACACCGATCTCGACGCTCGATCAAGCGCGGAAATGGTTGCCGCGCTGCGGCGGGGATTGGATCTGCGCGGCCGGGGCGCGATCCGGCCTCCCCCTATGGCCGGCGCCGGCCCGCGCGCCCACGCGTTTGCCGTCGACACGGCCCATGCCCTGTTTCGGCGGCTGATCGGTCCGTCCGCTTCTGTGCTCGATGGCGCCGACCACCTGATGTTCGTCCTCGACGGCGCGCTGCAAAGCTTGCCGCCGGCTGTTCTGGTTGGCGAGACACCGCCGACGATCACCAGCGACGCCGACTATCGTTCGGTGCGATGGCTTGCGCGCGATCATGCCATCAGCGTGTTTCCGTCGGTGTCGGCGCTGTCTGCATTGCGCGGCGTGGCGCGGAAACCGGCGGGAGACCGGCCCTTTGTCGGGATCGGTGATCCCCTATTGCAGGGGCACCCCGGGACCGGACCGGGTACCATCCAACTGGCCTCGGCCGGACAGCGCGGACTGGTGGTCGACGTCGGAAATATTCGTAGCCTGACGCCGTTGCCGGAAACGGCCGACGAACTTCATCGGATCGCTGAGTTGCTGGGCGCCAAGCCCGATCGTGACCTCATCCTGCGCGAGGCCGCCACCGAAACGGAAATCCGGGCGCGGGATTTGGCACCCTATCGCGTTGTCGCCTTCGCCACCCACGGGTTGATGGCGGGGGAACTGTTGCGGGCGGTGGAAGAGCCCGGGCTCGTTCTGACCCCGCCGGTGACGGGAAGCGACGCCGACGACGGCCTGCTTACCGCCAGCGAGATTGCGCGCCTGAACCTGGACGCCGACTGGGTGATCCTATCGGCCTGCAACACGGCGATGGCGGGCAAGGCCAATGACGCGGAAGGTCTTTCGGGACTGGCGCAAGCGTTTTTCTATGCCGGGGCGCGATCGCTGCTGGTTTCCCATTGGGCGGTGGACTCCCATGCAACCGTCGCGTTGACGACGGGAATCTTCGATGCTCTTCGCGGCGATCCGGCCATCGACCGTGCAGAGGCTCTGCGCCGCTCCATGCTGGCGGTCATGAACGATCCTGAACGGCCGGACTATGCCCACCCCAGCTACTGGGCGCCTTTCGTCGTGGTCGGCGAGGGTGGTCGATAGTGGGCTTTGTACACCTAATTCGCTCTACTCGGGCGTCTCTCCGCTGACGATCCAGTTGAAGGTTCGTACGGCGGCCATT
>JAHCKI010000164.1 GCA_026125865.1 Rhodospirillales bacterium | reverse complement strand
CTGGGCGCTGCCCGACGGCCCCCCCGTCGAGCAACTCACCGATCCCATCCGCTATATCCATCTGGAGCCGCTGCCCGCCGCCATATCGCGGCAACCGGCCCTCTACATCGAGCTGGAACGCCGCGCCGCGGACGCCGACGCTCTGCGCCATTACTTCATGACGGTGTCGTACGTGGGCAGGATCGAACGGCAAAGCGGTGGAATTCCGCTAGCCCGCTACGTCGTCTGGCGGGTGGAGACGCGGATCGACGGCGCATCGCAGGGCGCGAGGTAGCAATAAGCGGGTCAGGCGTCCGACAGCCGCTGCCGAAGCAGTTCGTTGACCTTCTGCGGATTGGCCTTGCCCTGGGTCGCTTTCATGATCCGCCCGACGAACCAGCCAATGACTTTTTCATTGCCGGCCTTGAACTGGTCCACCTGCTGCGGGTTGTCGGCGACGATGGCGGCGATGGCGGCTTCGATGGCGCCGCTGTCGCTGATCTGTTTCAGGTTGCGCTCGGTGACGATGGTTTCCGCATCGCTACCGCTCTCCGCCATGATCTCGAACACGTCCTTGGCGATGCGACCAGATATGGTCCCATCGGCGATGAGATCGATGAGCTTGCCCAGCGCGTCGGCCGAGACGGGTGACTGGGTGATCCCAAGACCCTTTTTGTTGAGCAACGCGAACAGGTTGGTGGTGAGCCAGTTGGCGGCGGTCTTGGCGTCGCGCCCCGTCGCCACCGTTTCGAAATAGGCCGCCATCTCCCGTTCGGCGACCAGCACCCCGGCGTCGGCGGCGGAAAGCCCGTATTGGGTCATGAATCGGTCCCTTTTGTGGTCCGGCAATTCGGGAAGATCGGCGCGAATCCGGTCAACCTCCTCCGGGGTCAGGCGCAGCGGCAGCAGGTCGGGGTCGGGGAAATAGCGATAGTCGTGGGCGAATTCCTTGGCGCGCATGGGCCGCGTCTCGCCGGTCGCCGGGTCGTAGAGCCTTGTTTCCTGCACTACGCTTTCGCCGGCCTCGTAGGCGCTGACCTGACGCTCCGCCTCCCATTCGATGGCCTGCATGACGAACCGCACGGAGTTGACGTTCTTGATTTCCGTCCGGGTGCGCAACTCATTCTCGCCGCGCGGGCGGACGCTGACGTTGACGTCGCACCGCAGCGACCCTTGCTCCATGTTGCCGTCGCAGGTGCCGAGGTAGCGCAGGATCGAGCGCAATTTGCGCAGGTAGGCGCCCGCCTCCTCGGGGCTTCGGATATCCGGTTTGGAGACGATTTCCATCAGGGCCACGCCGGCCCGGTTGAGGTCCACGAACGTGCGGCGCGGGTCCTGATCGTGCAGGGACTTGCCGGCGTCCTGTTCCAGGTGCAGCCGCTCGATGCCGACCTCGCGGGTCGAGCCGTCGGCGAGATCGAGGACGATGGTGCCCTCGCCGACGATGGGATGCTGGTATTGCGAGATCTGATATCCCGCCGGCAGGTCGGCGTAGAAGTAATTCTTGCGCTCGAACACCGACGTCATGTTGATGTCGGCGTTGAGCCCGAGGCCGGTACGCACCGCCTGTTCGACGCAGACCCCGTTGAGGACGGGCAGCATGCCGGGCATGGCGGCATCGACCAGCGACACCTGGCTGTTGGGCGCGGCGCCGAACGCCGTCGCGGCGCCGGAGAACAACTTGGCCTCGGATATCACCTGGGCGTGAACCTCAAGACCGATAACGACCTCCCAGTCGCCGGTTTCGCCGTGGATCACGTACGTCAATGGACTCGAAGCCTCCCACACGATTGCCGCCAAGACCGTCTATACCGGCTACCGCCGACCACGTCCAAGCCGAAAGCTGGCGACGGGGCGCGCGCGCAAAGATGACGAACGCCTTCCGTATTCATGTCGGGGTAGTATTGGTAAGGATAGGGGGCTTTTTGCCATGTTTGGGAACCGCTGCATGAGTGTCAGTGTTCGGCCGGAACGGAACGAAATCGCTCGGGTCCTGAAACTGTCCCATGAGCGGGGTTTGCTGGGGGAGGAGCATACCGCCGCGATCTTCTACGCCCGGGCGCACCTCGCTAACCGCATGCAACGGTGCCGCGCCGCCTTTCCCGTGGGGGCCCTGCACGCCATCGCCGTCAAGGCTTTGCCGTTTCCGCGGCTGCTGCACCTTTTTCGCGACGCCGGTTTCGGGGCGGAGGTCGCGTCCCTGGGCGAACTGGAAATCGCGCTCAAAACCGGGTTCGCCCCCGCAACCATCGTTTTCGACTCCCCGGCGAAAACGCGCCAAGAACTGGACCACGCCCTGTCGCTCGGCTGTCGCGTCAACGCCGACAATTTCGATGAGTTGGAGCGGATTGCCGGCATTCTCGACCGTCGGCGCGAACTCCCCGCGCCATCCATCGGCCTGCGCATCAATCCGCAAGTGGGCGCGGGCACCATCGCCTCCACCAGCGTCGCCGACGCCTATTCGAAGTTCGGTGTCCCCATGGAACAGCAAAATGAACGGATCGTGGCGGCCTACGCGCGTTATCCGTGGCTCGACGCCATCCATTGCCACATCGGCTCCCAGGGTTGCGCCATCGAAATGCTGGTGGAAGGCGCTGTGAAACTGGACGCCCTCATCAAACGGATCAACGGCCGGCGCGCTCAACCGATCCGCACCATCGACATCGGCGGCGGCCTCCCGGCGGCGTACCACGCCGGAGCCGAAGACGCCTCCTTCGACGTTTACGCGTCGGCGCTCCGCCGCGCTCTCCCCCACTGGTGGAACGCGGCCGATGCCGCCGTTGCGCCACGCCTCATCACCGAATTCGGCCGCCACATGGCCGCCAACGCCGCCTGGGCCGTCTCCGACATCGAATACGTAAAGCCGTCGGCAGGGCTGCACACGGTGATCGCGCACCTGGGCGCCGACATGTTCCTGCGCAAGTGCTATCGGCCCGACGACTGGCACCACGACATCTCCATCCTCGACCCGGCTAACGGAACCTGGCTCGCGCCCGGCGACACCATCATCCGCGTGGCCGGCCCCCTCTGTTTCGCCGGCGACATCATCGGCGAGGTGAGCACGGCGGCGATCCCCACGGAAGACCACAAGCTCATCATCCACGACGTCGGCGCCTACACCGTCAGCATGTGGTCCCGCTACAACAGCCGCCCCATGCCGGCGGTCTTCGCGTACGACACCGCCACCGAAACGATCGAAACCATCAAACAAAAAGAAACCCCGGAAGACCTGTTCAAGTTCTGGTGTTAGAGCGCGGTGCGATCAGGTGGCTAGACCTGGCCGCATGAATTTGCTCAAGGGATCGGTTGTGGTCCAAGCTCATAGATCGCGCGGTCGCCGCTCACCTTGCGCGCATAGCTGACGGTGGCGCCGTCCCAATAGTAGCGGAAGTGATCGCCCTGGACGGGGGGCGTCACCACGTCCGGGAAGAAGGCGGCGATGCACGCGCCGCCGGGGTGGCGCACGCTGGGATAGACGATGCCGTTGGCGTCCGCCGCCCGCTGCCGATTGGCGAAGGCCTGGGAGTGGCGGTAGCTGTCGGGGTCCAGAAGATCCGCGAAACCGGGGCCGCGGATGTCGACCAGTTCGGCGTCGATCGATCCGATCAACTGGCGCACTTCCGAAATCCAGCCGGCCGCCATGGCGGCGTCGGCATAGAACCGGCCCATCGAAAAGGTGTGCTCGCGCAAGGCCGTCTCCAGGCTGTCGCCCGCGTAATAGACCCCATGGCCGCCGTCACTGAAGCGCGAGGTCCGATCCGGCGAAATATGGGTGAACGCGGCCATCACCCAGGACGCGCCGGGACCGGAGAGCCGCCGGTGCGGCGGAACCAGCGACAGGTCCCCGGCGTCCTCCAGAACCCGGGGGTTGGTCCGGGCCTGCGCGGCGGTCAGGGCTTCCCAGTCGTGCGGGTCGGCCACATCGTCGTAAAGATCGATCGGCGGGAAATGGGAGAGCACGAGCCGATGGGTTTGCGCCCAAGTGACGCGGGAAACCGGCGGCGCTACCACCCCCCGCGCACCGAGTCCAGATAGGCGCGCAGGCGCCGCAAGTCCTCCATGCCGCCGCGCAGGAGCAGCTGCAGCGGCGTCAGACCGCCGAACTTGGCATTGGGCCGGTTGATCCAGCCATAGCCCAGCGCCGGTTCGGCGAAGATGATCCGCAGCGCCTTATGAATGCCGAGAATATGGGACATGCGGTCGGCGAGATCGCGGTTGACCCGGCCGTACGCCCGGTCCCGCCAGCGCCGGAACGTCTTCGCAGAGATGCCGCCGAGAATGACCGCCGCGTCCCCGTCGGAGACACCCCAACGCGCAAAGATGGCGCCCACCGCGCGCTGCATCGCCTGAACCTCCACCGGCGAATAACCCGCCCCGGCCGCCTGCGCTGCCAATTCACTCTGTTTGACGACGGACACCATCCAAATACCCTTTTGTCCAAATATAGCAAAAATATGCCCATTTGTCCAGATCCGCCGTGCGCCGAAAATCCCGCGCCGTCCGGTGCGGTTCATGGATCGCCGCGGCGCTGCCGCGCCTCGCGATGACGAGGAATAATGTCTCATGCCGTCATTGCGAGCGACCGGAGGGAGCGCGGCAATCCAAGGACAGCCGAATTGATCACGGGTGGAAGGGCCGAAGTGCTCAGCCTCCCCCCCCCGTTACTTGGGCGTGATGTGCAAGCTGACGATCGACGTTTACCTGGCAGCAGCCATGCGCTCGTCGCAGTCGCCCGTTACTTGGGCGTGATGTGCAAGAAGCTCTCCGCGAAAGCCAAAGCCCACATTGAACTGGGTCGCAGTCGCCCGTTACTTGGGCGTGATGTGCAAGTACTCCGTCGACGACGCGTATGTGATGGAATTGGGGCGTCGCAGTCGCCCGTTACTTGGGCGTGATGTGCAAGAGGTATCGAACAATTAGATTATATAGGTGTGTCTCCAGGTCGCAGTCGCCCGTTACTTGGGCGTGATGTGCAAGCTCTGGTAAACAGAATATCGTTATGCGTTACCAGAGGTCGCAGTCGCCCGTTACTTGGGCGTGATGTGCAAGGAGAGCTAAGGACGAGTCCTGGTCAATCCTCTTAGACGTCGCAGTCGCCCGTTACTTGGGCGTGATGTGCAAGGCGGCTGATCGAGGGGATGAGGAATGACGATTGATGAAGTCGCAGTCGCCCGTTACTTGGGCGTGATGTGCAAGGATAATCTATCTGTAGGAAATTGAATTATACTCACCGTCGCAGTCGCCCGTTACTTGGGCGTGATGTGCAAGATTGGAAAGAAGGAGTTTCCCCATGTCCCATCCCCCGTCGCAGTCGCCCGTTACTTGGGCGTGATGTGCAAGATGTGACGGTTAGGAGGATGGGGTGATGCCCATCAGCGACGTCGCAGTCGCCCGTTACTTGGGCGTGATGTGCAAGGGTAACGGAGCATTTGCTTGCTCCTCCAAATTCCCGGTCGCAGTCGCCCGTTACTTGGGCGTGATGTGCAAGCGTGCGACGGCACGTTCAAAACGCTGTTCGGATCGATGTCGCAGTCGCCCGTTACTTGGGCGTGATGTGCAAGGGCCTATCTGTAATCCACTGAGATAGAACCGCTTTTTGGGCCGTTTGCGAGCGCGATTGGTTTTTCGCCCGATCAAACGGAAAAACAGCCGTCACAACCGTGCTCCCCCTATAATTTATCAATATATTTCATTATCTTAACGCTTGCGAGCGCGATTTTCAAGCCTGGTGTCGCATGCGCCCCTCCCCAATGCCGTCGTTGCGAGCCGGCGTAGCCGGCGCGGCAATCCATTGGCGGTGCCCGTGAAAAGAGGCGGGATACCGATCCGCGTATCGGTTTAAGGATCGCCGCGCTCCCTCCGACCGCCCGCGATGACGAGAAATTGTACTTCATACTACCCCCCCCTGCCGTGCAGAAATCGTAGGGCGGATTAGCCGGAGGCGTGGGCCGCCGCAT
>JAHCKI010000163.1 GCA_026125865.1 Rhodospirillales bacterium | reverse complement strand
GCTGCACTGGCGACTGTATCACGTGGAGGCGGCCGCCGCTGACGACAGCGTCACTGCCGCGGCCGATGCCTTCAGCGATGCCCTTTCCGACGTCTGCCGCCAATTCACCGCCGATCTTACCAGTCACACGCAGTAGGAGCGAAATGCTCCCCTATTTCGCCCTTTCACGCAACTCCGGTAGCGAAGACGGGGAAGGGCCGTCGGTTGGCGCTGGCGCCCTGATTATCCCTTGACACAGATCATGGGCTCCAGGCGGGCTACCTTGGCGGCCAGGCCGGCGGCATCGGCGGCGTCGACGACGGCGCCGACGTCCTTGTAGGCGTCCGGCGCCTCCTCGGCGACGCCACGCAAGGAATGGCTGCGGATGAGAATGCCCCGGTCCGCGAGCGATGTGACGATGTCCTTGCCCTGCCAACGCTTGCGGGCGGCGGTCCGGCTCAACGAACGGCCGGCGCCGTGGCATGCCGAACCGAAGGCCTTCTTCATGCCCGCTTCGGTACCGCGCAGGATGTATGACGCCGTGCCCATGGTGCCGCCGATCAGCACCGGTTGACCCGCATCCCTGTATGCACGGGGGATTTCCGGATGACCGGGACCGAAGGCGCGCGTCGCCCCCTTGCGGTGCACATAGAGGTGCCGGCATCGGCCATCGACTTCATGGACCTCGGCCTTACAGGTGTTGTGGGAGACGTCATAGAGCAGAACCAAGCTCGCCTTGGGAAAATGTCGCGCGAAAACCTCGCGCGCAAGGTGGGTGATAATCTGACGGTTGGCTAGCGCGCAGTTGATGGCCACCCGCATCGCACCCAGGTAACGCTGCCCGGGTTCCGAGTTCACCGGGGCGCATGCCAGTTCCCGATCCGGCAAGCGGATGCCGAGTTTCGGCGCCGCCGTGACCATTTCGCGGAGCGCCTCGGTGCCGATCTGATGGCCGAGTCCGCGCGACCCGCAGTGGATGCTGACCACGGCATCGCCCACCTTGAGCCCAAAGGCGCACGCGGCGGCGCCGTCATAGATCCGCGTCACTCTTTGCACTTCAAGGTAATGGTTGCCCGAGCCGAGGGTGCCCATTTCCTGTTTCTGGCGCTCCTTGGCCCTATCGGAGACGAACTCAGGGTGCGTATCCGTCATACAGCCGTGTTCCTCGGTACGATCCAGGTCAGCGTTCTCGCCCCAGCCCCGCTCGACGGCCCAGCGGGCGCCACCCCGCAGCATCGCGTCCATCTCGTCGGGGGCGAGAGATATGGCGCCGGTGCTGCCCACACCGGCCGGAATGCGGCGCAGTAGATCGTCGGCCAATTGGCTCTGGCAAGCGAGGATGTCGTCGGCGGAAAGACCGGTCAGCAGTGTGCGCACGCCACAGGAAATATCGAAACCGACGCCGCCCATGGACACCACGCCGCCATCGTCGGGGTCGAAGGCGGCGACGCCCCCGATCGGAAAGCCATAGCCCCAGTGGGCGTCCGGCATGGCGAACGCGCCCGCGACAATGCCGGGGAGTTTCGCCACGTTGGCCAGTTGCTCGAAGACCCTGCTCTCCATTCCATCGACCAGTGTCTTGTCGGCAAAGACAAAGGCGGGAACCCGCATGTCCCCGCGCGCGGGGATCTCCCATTCGGTTTCGCTCAGCTGGATCACTGTTGGTTCAGTCAACCCCTACTCCTTCATCAAACATCGACCACGCATTGGGCGTACCAACGTCCGTCGCGGAAATCGACGCGAAGCTCGGTGTAGGTTGCGCCCTTCACTTCGACCGCGGGCGCATGGCGGTCCGTATCCACTGCTTCGCCACGGGCTTTCGCGGCAAGACGGTTGCCATCGATGCGAACGTCGAACGCGCTAAAAACCATGCGGCGGCTGGCCATCTCGTAAATGAGCGCATTCAACCAGTCCACCAGAAGAAGCTCCAGATCCGTGGCCTCGCAAGACACCTCGATCTCGGTTTGCGGCGCTACCCGGGCGGGATCGACAATCACCGCCGTCAGAGCCAACGCCGCCTGTTCGAACGCCGCCTCGACGGTCGGCCCGCTGCCGCGAACCCCGATGTCGGCACCATGTTCAAAATGCTCCCAATCACCGTCCGTCATCAACTCGGATGCTCCTGGATCGCCGCGCCGGCTGCACCGGCACGACCACCATTACGGCGTGATGACCGGAAGAGCATCCTTGATGCGTCTTGCCGATGTCTGCAAAGCTTGATCAAAGGTGACAAATTCGTCCGCGGCGGCGGCGGAGGCCAGATGCAGGGCGTCTGCAAAATCCATCCCCACCCGAGCCCAGTCGAGTGCCTTAATGGCAACCAGTGGCTCGCTCAGTGTGACCCGCGGCAAACCGAGAAGCTTGGAAAAAGCCTCATGAACGGCATCGGCCGTGAAGTCATAGGCGCTCCGCAGGACCCACTCGGATTCGAGGAGGACGGTCGTGCTGATGAGAACAGCGTTCTCGCCGAACAAGCGACGGGCCCGAAGCGCGTGCTGCTCATCGTCGCCAACCAGAAGCCGGACGACCACGTTGGTGTCGACAGCGATCACGACCGCGCGCGTCGGCGCGCTTCCCGGGCGACGGCTTCATCCATGTCCCGAATGGTACGCGGCGGACCTTCCCAGGAAAGACAGCCCGCGACCTCGTCAAGCGAAGTGACCGGAAACACCCGTGCAGGCCGTAGGAGAACACCATCGACGGTTGTCTTCACCTCGAATGTCATCCCGGCCCGCCAGCCGAGCGCGTCGCGCAGCGCCTTCGGAATGATCACCTGTCCCTTACTCGAAAGCCTCGTGGTGTCCATAGGGACCTCGATACCGGCAACATAAGTAAGATAAGAGTAAGATATCTCCTCGGCTCGATCAAGAGCACCACCCGTGCGGTCCTCACCGCCGTTCAGCACCAACGATTACCGGATTGCGCTGTGCCAATCCGGGCCACGAAACTGCGCCAGCTCGCAGTGGTGTCGAATGTCATCGCTCGCACCTTTCCTCGAACGGACCTAAAATATGCCTCGTTCGCCGACGGCGGGTCGGCGAATTGCACAAAGCGGGAGAGGTCGACAAATGCCGACGGGTGGGCAGCTCGTAGCCGAGGCGCTCCGGGCGCACCAGGTTGATAGGGTGTTTTGCGTTCCGGGCGAAAGCTATCTGGCGCTCCTCGACGGGCTCTACGATCACCGCGAAGTCCTATCCGTCATCTCCTGCCGCCATGAGCACGGCGCCGCAGTCATGGCCGAGGCCAGCGGCAAGCTGACGGGACACCCCGGCGTGGTAATGGTGACGCGTGGTCCGGGGGCATGCAACGCCGCCATCGGCGTTCATACCGCGTTTCAGGATTCGGCGCCGATGCTGGTTCTCATCGGGCAGGTGCCGCGCCGGCACCTGGGGCGCGAAGCGTTTCAGGAAGTCGATCTGGTCCGAATGTTTGCGCCGCTGGCCAAGCAGACTATTCAGGTGGCATCACCGGAGGCGCTGCCGGACTCCATCGCCCAGGCCTTCAAGACGGCCCTGTCGGGACGCAAGGGGCCGGTGGTCCTGGTGCTTCCCGAAGATATCCTGAGCGCTGAGACGACCGCGTCTGGAACCAGTCCGATGGCGGCGGAACGCCAGGAACCGGATCCAAAACTGATGGCAGAGGTGCGCGATCGTCTCGGCAAAGCCACGCGTCCGCTGATGATCGTCGGCGGTAGCGGTTGGAACGACACGGCGCGGGCGGACATCGTCGCGTTCGCCACCGCCAACAACATCCCGGTGTGTTGCTCGTTCCGGCGCCTGGACATCTTCGACAACGGCCACGCCAATTTCATCGGCGAGCTGGGCTTTGGTCCCGACCCGGCCCTGTTGGCACGCGTTCAAAAAGCCGACCTATTGATCGCCGTCGGGACTCGTCTAGGCGATATCCCCACGCAGTCCTACACGCTGATCGAACCGACGCGAGCGCACGCACCGCTAATCCACGTCCACCCCGATCCCGCCGAACTGGGCCGCGTGTTCGATCCCGTCCTCGCCATCGCCGTCGACATGACATCATTCGCGGCGGCCGCACGCTCGCTGGCACCGACCGATGACGAGACGCGGCGCCAGTGGCTATCGGATGCTCGGGGCGACTACATGAACAACCGTGTCATCCCGCCCAGCAATGCGGCACTGGACCTCGGGCACGTCATGCAGTTCCTGGACGAATGGTTGCCCGACAATGCCGTGGTCACCGTCGATGCCGGCAATTTCAGCGGATGGCCGCAGCGATTCATCCGTTTCGGCGGGCGGCGGCGATTGCTTGGCGCCGCCAATGGCGCCATGGGCTATGGGGTGCCCGCCGCGATCGCGGTCAAGCTCCGCGAGCCAGCGCGCATGGTGCTCGCTTGCACCGGTGACGGCGGCTTCGGCATGACCGGTCAGGAAATGTCCACCGCCGTTGGCCACAACGCGGCGCCCATCATCCTCGTCTTCAACAACGGCATGTACGGGACCATTCGCATGCACCAGGAACGAAGTTTCCCGAGGCGGGTGATTGCCACCGACCTCCACAACCCGGATTTCGCCGCCCTTGCCCGCGCGTACGGCGCCCACGGCGAGAGCGTTGCCAGAACCGAAGATTTCCTGCCGGCTTTCGACCGCGCCCTTGCATCCGGAACGGCGGCCGTGATTGAACTAAAAATGGACCCGGAAATCATCACCACCCGGACGACACTAAGTGCCATAGGGAACAGATGATCCCCGCCCATCACGCGAGAAGCCGATAGCCGGTCATGAATAGTCATCGTCACAGCCCCACCCACATGCAGGCCATGGTGCTGGACGCACCACATCGGCACCTTGTCCATCGCTCGGTCCCCGTTCCACGGGCCGGTCCCGGGCAGGTTCTAGTGCGGGTGGCGGCGTGTGCGGTCTGCCGCACCGACCTGCATGTGGTGGACGGCGAATTGACCGATCCCAAGCTGCCGATCATTCCGGGGCATGAGATCGTCGGCAGGATCGTCGAGCGTGGAGACGGCGTGGACGGCGTGGCGGAAGGCCAACGCATCGGCATTCCATGGCTGGGATGGACGTGCGGCGCCTGCCGCTATTGCACTTCGGGCCAGGAGAACCTTTGCCCCGAGGCGCGATTTACCGGGTATCAAATTGACGGCGGCTACGCCCAATACGTTGTTGCCGATGCGCGCTATTGCCTGCCTGTTCATGGTGACTATACGGACGCCGAAGCGGCGCCGCTGTTGTGCGCCGGTCTGATCGGCTATCGTTCGCTGGTGATGGCGGGGGATGCCGAGCGGCTTGGTATTTATGGTTTCGGCGCGGCGGCCCACATCGTCGCCCAGGTGGCCCGCTATCAGGGACGACGGTTGTTCGCCTTTACGCGCTCGGGCGATACTGCGGCGCAGGCGTTCGCCCGCCGCCTCGGCGCCGAATGGGCCGGTTATTCAGATGAACAACCGCCGGAGGAGCTTGACGCGGCGATCATTTTCGCCCCAGTGGGCGCGCTGGTGCCGGCGGCGTTGCGCGTCCTTCGACCCGGCGGAACGGTCGTCTGCGGGGGTATCCACATGAGCGATATTCCGGCGTTTCCCTACGATATTCTTTGGCGCGAGAAAAAGGTGGTGTCGGTCGCCAACCTTACCCGCCGCGACGGCGAGGAATTCCTCGAACTGGCGCCAAAGGTGCCGGTGAAGACTGAAATAGAACCGCTGCCGTTGGCGCAGGCCAACGACGCCTTGGCTCGACTTCGCGAGGGGCGGCTGACGGGCGCCGCCGTATTGGTGCCGGATTGAACGACGACCGCGCGCCTTTGATCTGGGTTCTGGCCGACGACCGCGCCGGCAATCGCGCCCAATGCCTGGGCGTGGCAGAGTCTTTGAAGTGGGCGTTCGAGGTTCGCGACATCGCCTATAGGCGCACCGCCGCCGTGCCCAACCAGTTTCTAGGTCCTTCGTTCTTCGGGCTTACCACACAAACACGCCACTC
>JAHCKI010000162.1 GCA_026125865.1 Rhodospirillales bacterium | reverse complement strand
TTTTTCCCGCATCTCATTGTGGCCGGGGCCGGCGAAAACCCCCTGGCGGGCGCGGCCCACGACGACGACGCGGACGGAGCGATCTTCAGCGATGGCGTCCAGTTGATCCTGCAACGCGGTCAACAACGCCACCGACAGCGAATTGAATTGCCCCGGTCGATTGAGGGTGAGGGTTGCGATGCCGTCACGGTCCTCACGTAACAGCACCTGTTCTTCGGTCTGGACAGGCCGAGCATCCATGGCGCGGAACTCCAGTCTCCCAATGATCCATTGTTCACTTGCCATCTTCGGCATCGCTCCGGCGGAGGCAAGGGAAAACCGCGACGATTCGAATTCATCGAAGTCAATATTGACGTTTACGTAAACGTAAACTATCGTGCTGAGAGTCGTTCGCACTTGTTGATAGGGGCAGGAGAGGGCGGGGCCGTGGCCAAGATCACCGTCGAAGAGTTCAACGCCATACTGCGCGATGAAGTCCCGTGGGCCTTCGAGATGGGCATGCACGCGGACGAAATCGGCAGGGGCGTCGCGCGAATGCGTTTGCCTTACCGGGCGTCCATGTTGCGCCCGGGTGGAACCATCGCCGGTCCGATGATGATGGCGCTGGCCGATGCTTGCATGTATGCGGTGGTGCTGTCGCTGATCGGTCCGGTCAAGCTGTCGGTCACCACCAATTTCAGCATCCATTTCCTGTTTCGGCCGAGCCCCGACGATTTACTGGCGGAAGGCCGTCTTCTGAAGCTGGGAAAGCGCCTCGTCGTGATGGAAGTGACCATTCATTCCGAGGGACACGCTGAACCGGTGGCCCACGCCACTGGCACCTATTCCGTCCCGCCGCCGAAAGCGTAGCGGCCCAATGATCGGGAAGGGATACGCCTTGTCTTTCGCCTAATTTCCTTTAGGCGCCTCGGCGCGGTTCTTGTTGAAGTCTTCATCCGCGGCCGCCACTTCCGTCGCCTTGCTCGCCATGAACGGAGAATAGAGCTTGTCGCGCCCCAGGATGTGCGCGGTCAGCCAGTTGCGGAGGAAGGCGAGAACTTCACGATCATGAATCGTGCCCGGATTCGCCACGTGGCGATCGCGAATATGGGCGACTTGCGTCTTGAGGACCTTGTGCGTGTACTTGTGGGCATCGATATCGGGATAGCCGCACGCCTCCATCAAGGCTTCCTCCCGTTCGAAATGGTATTCCGTGTAGTCAAGCAATGCATCCAGCACGTTGCTGACCACATCCTCGCCCATGCCCAAGCGGACCGCTTCGTCGAATTTGTTGAGAAGTTTGAACAGGATTTTGTGATCTGTATCAATGGAATTGACGTTGACGCTCATGTCGTCGGTCCACTGGATGGACGTCATTTTAGACCACTCCCAAAAATCCTAACGTTTTAAGGGCGCTTGTTGCTCCCACACGACCAACCAACCGCCGCAACGGCGTTTTCCATAACGACGGCTTTGCGATCGAAGCGCAATGCCTCTAACAAACCACCAAACACCGGGCGACACAACTCCCGCCTTGCGGCGATTAACGAAAGTGCGGGTGCGTTCCGGCGTTGACTTGCAAGGCTTCTATGGCCTACACAACACCGATCGAGCCGAGGCCCTGGCCTCGGCGTCGTGTTTTCTGTGCTAACTTCGCGAATATGAAGACGTGTGATGGCAACTTATTCGGCCAAGGCCTCGGAAATTAAGCGCAAGTGGACTGTGATCGACGCCGAGGGCGTCATCCTCGGCCGGTTGGCCGCTGTCGTCGCGACGCGGCTACGGGGCAAACACAAGCCTATGTACACGCCGCATCTGGATTGCGGCGACAACGTCATCGTGGTCAACGCCGACAAGGTGCGGTTGACCGGGCGCAAGCTCGAACAGGAACGGTTCTATTGGCACACGGGGTATCCGGGTGGAATCAAGGATCGGACCATGGGCCAGATCCTCGGCGGCAAGCATCCGGAAAGGGTGGTCATCAAGGCGGTTGAGTGCATGATTCCGCGATCGCCGCTGGGCCGTCAGCAGATGCGCAAGCTTAAAGTCTACGCCGGCGCCGACCACCCCCACGGGGCGCAGCAGCCGGAGATCCTCGATCTCGCCGCGATGAACCCGAAGAACAAGAGATAGTCACGACCATGTCCGAAGCAACCAAGACCCTCGCGGACCTGAAGGATATCACCGGGCTCGGTACGGCGACGCCCGTGGAGGCCGAGCAGACGGAAGCGCAGCCCCGCATCGATGCGAAGGGGCGCGCCTACGCCACCGGCAAACGCAAGGACGCCATCGCCCGCGTATGGATCAAGCCGGGCGCCGGCAGGATCACCGTCAACGGCCGCGATGTGGCCACCTATTTCGCCCGGCCGACCCTCCGCATGATCATCAACCAGCCGTTCGGGGCCACCGATCGCACCGACCAGTACGACGTGACCTGCACGGTCACGGGCGGCGGACTTTCCGGGCAGGCCGGCGCTTTGCGCCACGGCATCAGCCGTGCGCTGACGTTCTTCGAGCCGGGGGTGCGACCCGTTCTCAAGAAAGGCGGTTTCCTCACCCGCGACGCCCGCGTCGTCGAACGCAAGAAATACGGCAAACGCAAGGCCCGCCGCAGCTTCCAGTTCTCGAAACGTTAGGTGTCAAATCGTCCGCATGGTTGATCGGGACCGTGCGGACAATGAACAGTACCGCCGATCAATTTCGTCATCGCGAGCGACCGGAGGGAGCGTGGCGGTCCGGAACGCTGTGAGTCTTCTGGATTGCTTCGTCGCCTAGGGTTCCTCGCAATGACGGAAAATGTGCTTTTCCGTTAATCGATCGGTGGTGGTCGCAACGGTACGGGACCCAATGCCATGGCTGCCATAAACCCTCAGATTCGCGTGGCCATCGTTGGCGCCAGCGGTTACACGGGCGCCGAACTGGTTCGGCTGCTGTCCGCCCACCCCAACGTCGAAATCGCCGTGCTCACCGCCGACCGCAAGGCCGGTGAGGAGATGGGCAACGTCTTCCCGCACCTGGCCATCGCCGCGCGGGATCACCGGCTGCCGCCGCTGACATCCCTCGAAACGGTGAATTGGGACGGCATCGACGTCGCTTTCTGCGGCCTGCCGCACGGTACCACCCAGGAAGCGGTGGCGGCGATGCCCGCTCACCTCAAGGTCATCGACCTTTCCGCCGACTTCCGCTTGACCGATCTGGAACAGTACCACCGTTGGTACGGCCATACCCATCGCGCCCCCGAGTTGCAAGGGGAGGCGGTCTACGGCCTCACCGAATTGAAACGCGCGCGTATCGCCAAGGCGCGGCTGATCGCCTGTCCGGGCTGCTATCCCACGTCGGCCTTGCTGCCGTTGGTGCCTTTGGTCGAGTCCGCTCTCATCGATGCCGACGACATCATCATCGATTCCAAATCGGGGGTGAGCGGCGCCGGTCGCGGGTTGAAGGAAGGGTCGTTGTTCGCCGAGGTGGCGGAGGGCGTGCACGCCTATGGCGTCGCCTCCCATCGCCACGCCCCCGAGATCGAGCAGGAGATTTCGGTGGCGGCCGGGCGCGCGCTGCATGTCAATTTCACGCCGCACCTGATGCCCATGAACCGGGGGATTCTGTCGACCATCTACCTGCGGCTGACCCACGCGGCGACGGCGTCGGACCTGCACGCCTGCCTGGAAAGGCGTTATGCCGGCGAACCCTTCGTGCGGGTGCTGCCGGAGGGCGTGGCGCCCGCCACCCGCCACGTCCGCGGCTCCAACCACGCCCACCTCGGTGTCTTCGCCGACCGGCTACCGGGCCGCGCCATCGTGCTGTCGGTCATCGACAACCTGGTCAAGGGCGCCTCGGGCCAAGCCGTCCAGAACATGAACCTGCTCTGCGGTCTCCCCGAAACCACCGGCCTGCAGCAACAACCGCTGTTCCCGTAATCGCGACCGCAAGAACCCTCACCCCAACCCTCTCCCGCAAGCGGGCGAGGGAGCGAAAAAAGGCCCTCGCCCGTAAAACGGGAGAGGGAGGGACCCGCGAAGCGGGAGGGTGAGGGTTGTCGGGGCCGGGCGGCCGTCACCGTCCCAGTTCGACGGCGTAGGTGTCGAGCGGCGGGATGGTGTCGATGAGCCCGCGATCCTTCAGGAACGCCGCGAAGCGGGTGTAGCGGCCTTGGTCTAGGGCGGCGGGGCGGAGGGCGAAGCGGGGAAGGGTGTCGGCCCAGGCGCGGCGGTTGAGGTCGTCGTCCAGGTTGGGGTAGGCGGCGATGAAGGCTTGCCAGCTCTCGTCCGGGTGGTTGATCAGGAATTGCACGCCGCGTTCGAGGGCGGCGATGAAAGCCGCAAAGCGCGGGTCTTGCAGGCGCTCCCTATGGGCCGCGACGATCAGTTCGTCATAAGCCGGCACGCCGTGTTCCTCGGGATAGAAGGCGCGGCCGGGCTTACCGACGATGTCCATCTGGTTCAGCTCGAAGTTGCGATAGGCGCCGATCACCGCGTCCACCTGCCCCGACACGATGGAGGGGGACAGGGAGAAGTTGACGTTGATCATGGTCACCGTGTCGGGATCGACACCATGGGCGGTCAGCATGGCGCCCAGGATGGCGTCCTCGAAGCCGCCCACCGAGTAGCCCACCTTGCGGCCCTTAAGGTCGGCGACCGTCCGGATCGGTCCATCGGCCAGCACGACCAATGCATTGAGGGGGGTCGCAATGATGGTGCCGATGCGCGCCAAGGGCAAGCCGGCGGCAACTTGCACATGGAGCTGCGGCTGATAGGAAACGGCGAGATCGGCCTTGCCGGCGGCCACCAGCTTCGGCGGATCATTGGGGTCGGCCGGCGCCACCAGCTCCACGTCCAAGCCGGCGTCGCGGAAGAATCCTTTTTCCTTGGCGACCACCAGGGTCGCGTGATCGGGATTGACGAACCAGTCCAACAGCACGGTGAGCTTATCCGCCGCATGTGCGCTTACACCGTTTAAAATCAAGGCGATGGAAATGGATAGTGCGGAAAAACATGAACGAACCTTCATAACGAAACCTCAATCATCGGTGGGGTGGGAATCGGGTTGCCAGGGCAGCGCCCGGCGCAGCAGTGTGTCGATGGTGAAATAGAGCACCACCGCCATGACCGCCAAGGTCAGCAGCGCGGCGAACATGACGTCCACCTGCATGCGGGCGTTGGCGTGCAGCATCAAATAGCCGAGACCGGCGCTGGAGCCGACCCATTCGCCGACGACGGCGCCGATGGGGGCAACGGCGGTGGCGACGCGCAAGCCGGAGGCGAGGGCGGGCAGGGCGGCCGGCAGGCGTACATGGTGCAGCGTCGCCCAACGGCCGGCGTTCATGGCTCGCGCCATGTCGAGCCAGCCGGGATCGGTCCGCCGCAGCCCATCGTGAAAGGCGGCGGTAACCGGAAAAAAGATGATCAGGGTGGCCATGGCTACCTTAGATGCCATGCCATACCCGAACCAGAGCACCAGCAACGGCGCTAGGGCGAACACCGGTACCGCCTGACTGACCACCAGCACCGGTAACAGCCACAGTCGCGCCGGCCGAAAGGCGGTCATGATGATGGCACTGGCGCAACCAAGCGTGGTGCCGAGAACAAGGCCGAGCAGGATTTCGCCAGCGGTCAGAACGGCATGCTCGGCGATGATGACGCGATGCTCGAACCACGCCACCGCGACCCGCGTTGGTCCCGGCAGAATGTAGGGCGGCAACGCCGTCAGGGCGACCACCCCCTGCCAGATCGCGAACAGGCCGCAAGCGATCAGCACGGGACGAGCGGCCCGAAGCCATGGGGGTTCCACCGTCAAGGCTTGCTTTTCCTCATCGGCGGCCCCTCATCGGTGGGCGGCGGCGAGGCGGCCGAGCAGGTCGCCTTGCAGGCCGAGAACCACCGGATCGTCGACGGCGCGCGGCGGCGCCACCTCCGGTTCCGGTTCGAGAGGTGCGCCCAGTCGCGCGGGTAGACCGGCCAGCACATGGATGACATGACCGAGACGCAGGGCT
>JAHCKI010000161.1 GCA_026125865.1 Rhodospirillales bacterium | reverse complement strand
GGTCGCCCTTCTTGACGCCGAGCGACTTCAGGACGTTGGCGAACTTGCAGACTTCGGTGTGCAGTTGCCGGTAGGTGATCGATTTGCTGACGCTGGGATCGTCTCCTTCCCACAGCAGCGCCACTTGGTCGCCGCGCGCCTCCAGGTGACGGTCGAGGCAGTTGTAGGAGGCATTCAGGGTGCCGTCATGGAACCACTTGATATGAACGTCGGGTTCGTTGAAATTGACGTCCCTGATTTGGGTCGGCTGCTTGAACCAACTGATACGTTGCGCTTGCTCGGCCCAGAACCCTTCCGAATCCTCGACGGAACGCTTGTACATGGCCAGGTACTGGTCGTTGGTGCAGAGCGCGTCCTGCGCAACGGCATCGGGAACCGGATAAAGTTGATCTGTCATGGTGCTGTAGTCCTCCCCAGAGAAAAGAGTTTAAGGCCTTGTTGGGCGCCACAACCGACGCCGACCTTATTAGTCTAACGAATGGACGGTCGGATTATCTCGAATTTGCGAGCGGATACAAGTGGACTTCCTATATGTCGCTCAGTCCGATGCCGGATCGGTTGAAATGTAAAGTGTTCCTTCGCGAATGTGGCATGGCACCGCCGTCAGCCTCTGTCCCCGGCAGGGACCGTCGACGCAGGCGCCGTCCTCAATGCGGAGCAGGGCGATATGGTTGGTGCAGAGGATGTGCTCGCCGTCCTCGGCGAGGAACCGCCCCGGCTGGAAGTCCAGCGGCAAACGCCGGTGGGGGCAGGCATTGATGTAAACAAAGTGCGTGCCATTCTTGCGAATGACCATGAGGCGCATTGGGCCGCACGCGGAATCTACGTCGAATGCCGCCGATTCGCCCTCGGCGATGTCGTCTGCGGCGCAGAGCGGCAGCAGGCTCACGCCGATATGCCGCCCATCTCGCACAGGATGGCCCAGGCGTCATCGTCGATGGGCATCACCGAAAGCCGCGTGTGGCGGACCAGGGCGATATGGGCGAGGCGCCCGTCGGCCTTGATGGCGGCCAACGTCACCGGCCGGGGCAGGGGAGCAAGCGCCTTGAAATCGACCATGCCGAAGCGGCCGGATGCATCACTCGGGTCCAAATACCACTCGCGCGTCACCGCCAGCGTACCGACGATTTCTCGGGTTCCCCCGGAATGATAGAACAGCGCCCGATCGCCGATCTTCATCGCCTTCATGTTGTTGTTGGCCTGGTGATTGCGCACGCCATCCCATGGGCTGACACCAGCCGCCACATGCTGATCCCACGACCAGGCGTTGGGTTCGGATTTCACCAACCAGTATGCCATGGCGGCCTCGTACTCCCCTTGGAACAGACCCTTAGTCGGCTAGTCGGCGGGCAAGACCTTTTTCCAGCGGCGGATGACGACGCTTTCGAACAGGCCGGCCTTGGCATAAGGATCGCCGGCGGCGAAGGCCTCGGCGGCGTCCCGATCCGCGAAATCCATGATCAACAGGCTGCCGAGCGCCTTTTCACCGTCATCGGACTGGATGGGGCCGATCCCCAAAACCTCGCCCTCGAAGCGGCCAAGATAGTCCAAGTGCGCCGCCCGTGTTTGCGCGCGCAGCGCTTCGCGGCCCGGTTTGTCCCAACACGCGATCATGAAATACATGGGTTCGATCTCCCTTTTTTATGGTCTTGTCCGATCATCATAACGCCTCCGCCTTGATGGGGCGAGCGAGCAGGCCGGCGATGGCCGCATCGATGTCGGCGCCGGCATGGAGCACGGCGTCGACCGCGAAACATATGGGCATTTCCGTGCCGGTGCGGCGCGCCAGCGCGCTGACCGATGCGGCGGATGCGACGCCTTCGGTAACCCCCGTCCGCGCGGCGAGAATATGGGCCAGCGCCTGCCCCTCACCCAGCGCCACGCCAAGGGAGAAGTTGCGGGATTGGAGGGCGGAGCAGGTCAAGGTCAGATCGCCGAGGCCGGACAACCCCATCAACGTCGCCGGCTTCGCGCCCAGGGTTGCGGCCAGCCGTGTCATCTCCGCGAGGCCGCGGGTAATCAGCGCGGCGCGGGCATTGTCGCCGAGACCGCGGCCCTGAACGATACCGCAAGCGATCGCCATCACGTTCTTGACGGCGCCGCCGATCTCGACGCCGATCACATCGTCGGTCGAATAGATGCGGAAATGGGGCGTGCCGAGCGCTTGCGGAATGGCTGCCCGCAAGGCCGGGTCGTCACTGGCCAGGGTCAGGGCCGTGGGCAGATTCCGCGCCACCTCGGCCGCGAAGCTCGGACCCGACAGCACGGCCACCGGCGCGGCGGGGAGTGTTTCGGCGACGATCTCGCTCATCAAGGCGCCGCTGCCGTCCTCGATACCCTTGGCGCAGATGATGGCGGCGACGCCCGGCCGCCAGGTATGCGAGGCCGCTTGGGCGATGGTGCGCAGGTTCTGGGCCGGCGCCGCGAGAAGCACCGCGTCGGCATGGGTCGCTTCGCCAAGGTCCGACGTCGCCCGGATTTCCGGGTCCAGGATGACGCCGGGCAGGAACTTGCCATTCAAGTGGCGTTCGTTGATGCCCTCAACCACGTCCGGTTCGCGGGCCCACTGAATGACCGAACGGCCGGCACGGCGCGCGACCATGCCGAGCGCTGTACCCCAAGCCCCGGCACCGACAATTCCGACCCGTGTAACTCCAGCGTTGCCCATTGTGCGGTTATGGCTTCGGGCACCGGCGGAAACAAGTGGGTTGTCCGACGGCAACCATCATAAGTAGAGCAAAGCTTGTTCTTTTTCGATCGCCGGACATGAGGTCTGGCGAACCACAAATGGGTTCTATCGTTGTTGAAGTGGGCCCAATTATGGTCCCCATTGGAGGTAAGGCGGCGGAAAGCCTCGATTTTTGAGCCGCTGGAGTCAATGCAAACCGCGCCTCAAATCTGTGCGTAATTGCAGCAAAAATTAAAGTAAAAACCTGGATAAATATTCATGGATTCTGACAATCTATCCAATAAATATCGATACATACTTATTTAGAAAAATAGATTTAGGGGCATCAAGGCCATATGTGCTAACACCCCCAAATGCGAATGTTTGGGTCACAGGCATATTTTGTTCATACATATTTTGGCGCCGGCAAATGTTGGCGGCGCGGCCCGATATTCGACTTCGATATTTGAATTATTAAGGACGTTCACCATGACGGCAACGGCGATCCCCGAAGCGACACCACGGTTGTACTGGATACAGGCGGTGGTTCTGCTGCTGCTGCTGGTGATGTTGCTGGGTGGATGCGCCGGTCAGAATCCGTTCGAGGACGGTCAGGTGACTGCGGATCCCTCGAACCGGTACGAGCGGTTGATGCGGATCGCCGACGCGGCCAGCGCCGAAGGCGATCATGTCTCAGCCGGCGGCCTCTATCAGACCGCCCATGGCGTTGCACCTGACCGCGTCGAGCCGCTGCTCGCGCTTGGCAGAATCGCCGTCGTCTTGGGCGACGCCGAAGGAGCGGCCCGCCATTTCCGGATGGCCGTCGCCGCCGCTCCGGACAACGCCACGGCGCGGCACGGTTTGGGTGCGGCCCTCCTGACATTGAACGCACCCACGGAAGCCGAAAACCAGTTTCGCGTTGCCATCCAGCTCGACCCCACCGACGCGGCGTACCACAATGGCCTCGGCGTTTCCTTGGATCTGCTTGGCCGGCATGACGAGGCCCGCCAAGTCTACCGGCAAGCACTCGCCAATTGGCCCCAGAGCTCGGGGCTCAAGAACAATTTGTCGCTGTCGCTTGCTCTGACCCGCGAGTTCGACAAAGCCATCACGATGCTGCAGTCGATCGCGGATGTTCCGGAAGACGGACCGAGGGTGCGCCAGAACCTGGCGCTGGTCCATGCGCTCGCCGGCCATCAGAGCGAAGCAGCCGCCATCGCCGCCGTCGACTTGTCGCCGGAAGATGCCCGAAACAATCTAGCCTTCTATCAGGCGTTGCAGGGGCTGAGCGGGCCGGCGCTGGCCGAGGCCGTGTTCCACGCCAATCTGGATTCCGGGACACCCCTGTCGGAATCCGAACAAGAGCCGGTGTTGGTGAGTTCCACCGGTGACATCCCGGTCCCCGATGACACCCCCGATGACACCATAGAGCCCGTCGTTGCGGTCATTGACGAGGGGTCCATGGGGGACGTGGACAACTGGATTAAGGACGAACCGGCAGTCGAGTGTACTTTGCCCGAGCAGGCGCAGCCAACGCAGGTTTCCAGCGCGCCGATGAGTGATCCCATGAAACGGCTGAATTCGGATGCGGATCTCTACCCGGGGCCGCTGGCATTCGCAGAACCGGTTCGGGCGGTCAGGCCCGCGGTGCGCGGCTTGGCGATTGCCACGCCGACATCGGCGGACCAATTTGAGGTCGATCTCTCGGTGGTGTCCCCCCAGATGCGAACCAAGGAGACGGCTTCCGTAGAGACAAAGGACGCGCCGACCCCCACCGATTTTGCATTGTCTTTCGAAATGATTGGAGATGCACCGTTTTCGCTGGTGTTGCCCGAAGACTGGCAACCGGCCCCTCTGATCGTTGTTGCCGCCGTTCAGCCGTCTCCGTCCGAAACCTCGATTGTGCTCTCTTCGGCGGACACGCCATCGCCCGCGCCACAGGTTGTCGAAGAACACGCGGACGTTGACACCGACCCTGTACTTGATGTGTCGCAGGCGGAATCCGCCGCGTCCACCCCAGCGGATGCCAGGGACAACGAACCGGATACAGCAGTCGAGGACCCGTCGCCGCAGGCTTTGCCCGAGACGGATCTAGCTCTGGGCGACCCCGCAAGCAAGACGATCGAACCGCCGATGAACTCCCACCAGCAGCCATCGGCGACCGACGATAGTCCGGTTTCGGTGACACCCGACCACGCCGTTGTCCTGCCCGCCGATTCGAAACCGCTGGCCTTCGTGGATGCCGCCCCCCTTGCGCCCGCCGCCGCGAATGAAACCGTCAGCGGAGCCGCAGGCGATGATGGCCACCGCGGCCCGTTCGATCCTCGAAATCGAACACCCAAGCCCGGTGTGGAAGTCCTCGCCATTCGCGCCGGCGGTGTTTCAACCTTTCACCAATACTTTCCATAAATCAGCAATGGCAAGAGTTGTTGTATGACCGGCAAAAAATAAAAACCGCCGACAACTGAATTCGGAAAGAGGAACTATAGACATAGATCTGGAGTCCGACATGTTGCACTTTAATGAACCGGCTCAAAAGGCCACTTCCGACTCACCCGAAAACGAGCCGTTGTCACCGGCGAGCCAACGGCAAATCCGCGTTATTGTCTTCAGTTCTCAGAAAGGGGGCTCCGGTAAGACAACCCTGTGCGGCCAATTGGCTGTGCAAGCGGAGTTGTCGGGCGACGGGCCTGTGGCAATCATCGACACCGACCCGCAAGGCAGCCTGGCTCAGTGGTGGAATGCACGGTCGTCGGACACGCCGCTGTTCCTCCGCGTTTCCGGCAAGTACCTGCATGAGGATATCCGCCAACTGGATCGGGCTGGCGTTCGCTATGTCTTTGTCGATACGCCGCCGGCCGTCACCGACATGATCAGCCGCATTGTCGCCTACGCGGATCTGGTGGTTGTCCCCACGCGCCCATCGCCCCATGACCTGCGCGCCGTCGGCGCGACGCTGGACATCATCGAAGCGCAGCGCAAGCAGCTGGTGTTCGCCATCAACGCCGCCAACCGCCGGGCTCGGATCACGGGTGAAACGGCGGTGGCTTTGTCGCAGCACGGGACGGTTGCGCCTGTTACCCTCCATCACCGCATCGATTTCGCAACAAGCATGATACACGGTGAAACGGTCATGGAAACCGACCCTGAATCCCGCTCTGCAATGGAAATTCGCGAGATGTGGGGGTATCTGTCGTCGCGCTTGAACGAATCCATGCCCCGCGTCACACGGGGTACGGGGATCTTTCAGCAAGCGCCCAAGCCTCGCGGTTTCGGACTGCGCAAGCCGCAGCAAGCGCCGGCAATCGCG
>JAHCKI010000160.1 GCA_026125865.1 Rhodospirillales bacterium | reverse complement strand
TCCAATTTGGCCGGATCGAAGTCGCTGCCGTCCTTGGCGACGAACCGCAGCTTGTTGGAATAGTACTTGTCGGTGAAGGCGACCGCTTGCTTGCGTTCTTCCGTGATCGACATGCTGGCGATGATGGCGTCGTATTTCTTGGCCAGCAGTCCCGGAATGATTCCGTCCCAGTCCTGGGTCACGAAAGCGCATTCCGCCTGCATCTTCTCGCACAGCGCCTTGGCGATATCGATGTCGAAGCCGATCAGCTTGCCGTTCTCGTCGATCTGGTTGAACGGCGGATAAGCTCCCTCGGTACCGATGCGGATGGTGTCGGCGGCGCTTGCCGTACCGGCCAAGAGGCCGGCAACCGTGGCGGCAATGATCAACTTTGACAGTCCCATGTAGTCCTCCTTCATTGTCTTGGGCGCGATTATCAAACGTCTAAGATGGTTCTAGATAGCTATAGATGGTTGGCCAGGAATTGGCGGCAGCGCTCGGTCGTCGGCGCCTGAAAGATCTGTTCCGGCGGTCCCTCTTCCAGAATACGGCCTTCGTGAATAAAAACCACGCGCGTCGAGGCTTCGCGGGCGAACCGCATCTCATGGGTCACGACCAGCATCGTCCGCCCCTCCTCGGCCAGGCGCCGCATCACCTGCAACACCTCGCCCACCAACTCGGGATCGAGCGCCGATGTGGGCTCGTCGAACAGCATGACCTGCGGCTCCATGGCGAGGGCGCGGGCGATGGCGGCCCGCTGCTGCTGACCGCCGGACAGCTGGGACGGATAGTGGTCGCGCTTGTCGGCGATCCCGACCTTCTGCAACAGAGCCTCGGCATTTTCAATGGCTTCGGTCCGCGCCATCCCGCGCACATGTACCGGCGCCTCGATGATGTTTTCCAGGATCGTGAGATGGGACCAGAGGTTGAAACTTTGAAACACGAATCCGACGCGGGCACGAATCCGACTGATCTGGCGTTGGTCGGCGGCGACGAGGCCGTATCCCCGTTTCGGCTTCAACGCGATCTCCTCGCTGCCGACACGAATACGACCCCGATCGGGTGATTCCAACAGGTTGATGCAGCGGAGCAGTGTGCTCTTACCCGAACCGCTGGCGCCGATGATGGAGATCACGTCGCCATCGTGGGCGGAAAACGTAATGCCCTTCAGTACCTCGACGGAGGCGAAGCGCTTATGAATGTCTTCGACTTCAAGCGCCGCGGTCGCTTTCAGCATCCTGTTCCGTCACCCAATCACTCATCTTCAACAACCTTACAACAATCTCCCGCCCCAAGCTCACGCGAATCAAGGTTTTTGTTTCATAAGCAGGTAATGGGCGCATTGGCGATGGGTTCGTTTCGGAGGCGCAATCATTCCCGCCGTAGCACTTTGTTAACCAGGAAGTTGGCGAGGAGGCCGGAGCGATGCTCGGCGGTCAATGCGACCGGATCGTAGCGGCTATCGACCCAGGGATAAAACTCGGCGAGGGCGCCCCCGGTTTCGCTCAGGAAGCGTTCGAAGAAATGGTCGATGACCCCGGTCTTGGCGCTCTTTACGTGTCCGTAACGAATGGATAGCTGCGTCTTCATCGCTTCGGGAAGTGGCACGCCTTCGGCGACGAACAGATAGAGCGTCGCCATCAGCCCGGCCCGATCCGCACCCGATTTGCAGTGAATGAGCGCCGGGTATTCGATGCGCTCGAACATGTCGGCGGCGGCGTGCAGGGTGGAGCGGTCGAGCGCGCTGCGCGACCGGATGGGAAAATCCACCAGCGCCAGCCCCAGCTCTTCGCAAGCCCGCCGTTCGAGGATATAGCTGCCGCAGGTATCGCGCCGGCCACGCAGATTGACGATGGTGCGGGTGCCAAGCGCCTTTTCCCGGCGGAGGTGCGACGGCGAGGGCTGCGCCGACCGCCACAGCACATTCGACACCCGGTGCCGGTTGCGGTAGACCTGTCGGAAAATCCCGTGGTCGACGAAAAAACTGTCAAGGTGCGCGCGCAATCGTTCGAAGCGGCTCAGCGGCGGCGCTGGCGGCGCGGCAACGGGCAGATCTATCATCGGGACGGCATTCCTGTCGCTCTTGCTGCAAACGGCGGGTCGTCTCGTGGGGGCGAGGTCGGCGAGGTCAGGGTTAGCAGACCCTGTTCGCGTGCGCAATCAACCACATCGCACCGTGATCGCGTGTGAACTGAAGGATCGTGATGGCCGCAAACAACAATCCGAATGACACGGCGACGGATACGGGGGAAGAAAAAATCCCCCTCGGCGATGCCCGCACCTGGCCGCTCACCAAGCGTTTGGTGCGGGAGGCGGTGCGCCCCTACGGCCTCCATCTCGGTGCTGCCATCCTGTGCATGGCCGTCGTCGCGGCGATGACGGCGGCGTTCGCCTGGCTGATGGAACCGGTCATCAACAAGGTGTTCATCGAGGGCGACCGCTCCATCCTATGGCTCCTCGCCGCCGCCGTGGTTGGCGTCTTCGCGCTGAAGAACGCCGCAGCTTATGCGCAAGAGGTTCTGATCGGCTATGTGGGCCAGCGGGTCATCACCGACACCCAGAAACGGTTGTTCGCGCACCTGATGGGCGCCGACATGGCGTTGTTCCAATCCCGCAATTCCGGTGCCCTGGTTTCCCACTTCACCTATGACACCAACGCCATGCGCAATGCCGTTTCCAACGCCATGGTCGGCTTGGGGCGCGACAGCCTGTCCATCATCTTTCTCGTCGGCGTCATGTTCTACCAGGAATGGCTGCTGACGCTGATCACACTCGTCGTGGCGCCGCTGTCGGCCCACTATGTGGATCGCCTGGGGCGCAGCATGCGGCGCGTCTCCAACCAGACCCAGGAGGAAATGGGGGGATTCACGTCCCGGCTGTCCGAGAGCTTTCAGGGCATCCGCATGATCAAGGCCTATGGTCTGGAAGCCATGGAAGCGGACAAAACCGCATCCCGCGTCGAGAGCATCTTCCGTCTGACCTTGCACGCCACCAAGATCCGCGCCGCTGTGATCCCGATCATCGATACCCTGGGCGGGCTCGCCATGGGCGCGGTCATTCTCTATGGCGGCCAGCGGGTCATCGCCGGGGAGATGTCGGCCGGCGCCTTCTTTTCGTTCATCACCGCCGTGGGTCTGGCCTATCAGCCGATCCGCGCCTTGGGCAAGGTCAACGCCTATTTGCAGGAAGGGCTGGCGGCGGCGGCGCGGGTGTTCGCCGTCCTCGATCGCGCGCCGGCCATCGCCGATCCGCCGTCGCCGCAGTCG
This sequence comes from Rhodospirillales bacterium, assembly GCA_026125865.1. Lineage (GTDB taxonomy): Bacteria > Pseudomonadota > Alphaproteobacteria > Rhodospirillales > Defluviicoccaceae > JADJXQ01. The sequence goes on along the minus strand of JAHCKI010000160.1, from coordinate 2,753 downwards.
TTGCCGTGGATCCCCGGCGCTGTTCGTTTCGAGGCCGTCGCGTTTTCCTACCCCAACGGCACACCGGCATTGAACGGCGTCGATTTCGAGGCGTTGCCGGGCGGGATCACCGCCCTGGTGGGACCGTCGGGCGCCGGCAAGAGCACGGTTCTCAACCTGATTCCCCGCTTCTTCGACACGACCGGTGGACGGGTCACAGTTAACGGTTGCGACGTGCGTGACGTCGGCGTTGCCGACCTGCGCGGCGCCATGGCGCTGGTCAGTCAGGAAGTGGTGCTGTTCGACGATACGGTGCTCAACAACATCCGCTACGGCCGCTGGGACGCCGACGATGACGCCATCCGCGCCGCCGCCTGCGCCGCCGCCGCCGATACTTTCATTCGCGAGTTACCGGACGGCTACGCGACCCGCGTCGGCGAGCATGGCTTGCGGCTGTCGGGCGGGCAGCGCCAACGCATCGCCATCGCCCGCGCCATCCTCAAGGACGCGCCCATTCTGTTGCTCGACGAGGCCACCAGCGCCCTCGACACCGAGTCCGAACGCCAAATCCAGGCCGCTCTCGAACGCCTGATGCGCGGGCGCACCACCATCGTCATCGCCCACCGCCTATCGACCATCCGCCATGCGGACGTGATCCACGTGTTCGATCAAGGGCGCGTCATCGAAAGCGGCACCCACGACACCCTGCTCGCGCGCGACGACGGCCTCTACGCCCACCTCCACGCCCTCCAATTCCACGACAAGAGCGAACAAGGCGCGAGGGCGGAATAGCCGCAGGCGTATTCCACGCCCTACTCCTCGAAGCGATCGGAACGAAAAAAGGGGACATTCCTAATTTCACAGTCGCACGTTTGCCGAGATAGTGCCTAGACAAAGGAGAGGCGTCCGTTTTTCTATTAATATATTGAAATATATATGTTTTACGACAATCCTAAAACGGACTCCCTCAATTTCGTTTATTTCGTTTGTTGCATTTGATTCGTTTAATCGTATATGATGATCACTGACCGAACTCGTTTGCAAGGGTGAGAAACATGTCAGCGGTTGCTGAGAAGTTGCGCGAATCTTTCACGATCACGCCGGAAGAAGCCGGCGTTGCGCGCGACACGAGCCGTACACTTGCGGAACACCTGCGCCGTCAAGGTGGATTGCAGGTAAGATTGCTCGAAGACAGTGAGGAAGCGGAAACGGTCACGTTGCCGGCCGGCGCCGTGCGTCAACTGATAGAGATATTGGCGCACATGGCCGAGTACAAGATGGTCAAGGTCATTCCCGTTGACTCCGAACTGACGACACAGCAAGCCGCTGACGTGCTCAATGTGTCACGACCCTTCCTGGTGCGCCTCTTGGAGGAGGGAACGATCCCGTATCATAAGGTCGGAACACATAGACGAGTTGCTGCGAAAGATCTTATGAACCACAAAGCACGAGTCGAAACAGAGCGCCGAAAGGTGCTTGACGAATTGGTAGCAGAAGCTCAGGAACTGGGGTTAGGGTACTAACGTTGGCGTCATTTACAGCGCTGCTTGATGCCTGCGTTCTGTATCCTGCCCCAATTCGCGATGTGCTTATGGAACTCGCTCTAAGAGATTTGTTTCAGGCACGCTGGTCACGATCAATTCATGACGAATGGATGCGTTCTGTTCTCAAGGACCGTCCTGATATAGCCCTTAGCCGTCTTGAACGCACACGCAATCTGATGGATGAGCATGCGCGCGATGCTCTTGTCACGGACTACGAACACCTGATTCCATGTTTGACATTGCCCGATCCGGATGACCGACATGTCTTGGCAGCAGCAATACGCGGACGCGCTGACGTTATCGTTACATCCAATCTGAAAGATTTTCCTGTTGAGACGGCAGAGAAATTTGCAATAGAAATACAGCACCCTGACGATTTTTTAACGCAATTGATGAACTGGTCTCCAGGTACTGCTGTTTCAGCCGTTCGTGAAGTCAGAGTACGATTAAAAAATCCACCAAAAACCGTAGATGAATACCTGGAATGCCTTGAAGGTGTATCGCTGATCCAGTTCGTTACGTCTCTTCGTGAGTATAAGGGCGTTCTATAAAGATAGTCTCCATTTCTTTTTGCAGGCGCCCGGACCATTCCTGGTTTGAACGCCGAGCCGTTTCTGAAACAAAGTTCAGCATACCAGAACGCCTTCTTTCCTCCCGCGATCCCATTTCCACCCGGCGTCCGGCTGGGTCATGACAAGAAATGCACCACCACCAACACCTGCGAGGCGCTTGACCGGCAGTATTTGCGGGACGGCGCTTTCGCGCCGTTGTTGCGACCTACTCTTCGAAGCGATCGGCGTCGTCGCGGTCGCGGTCGCGGTTGTAACGTCTAGTTCCTCGATGCGGCCACTCGCATGCCAGCTTGAAGGCCGGATCGCGGCGCAGGACGTCAAGAGCGCCGCAGTCTTCATAGCCGCAGGCGATCGCCAGCATCCGCGCTCGGGGTGCTGGCGGGGTGGTATGGATATGGAGCAAGGCGACATGGAAATTCATGACCAGCCGAGATGAGAGAGAAAAGCAGCTCCCACAACAGGGAGCGTTTGATTTGTGCGGCAATTGGCCGTACATTTCATGAGAGACTCTGGGAGAAACTTATGACCACAATTGCGAAAGCTGGACAACGCTTGGCGACACGTCGGGGCGAACGTCTGGAGGCCCGTGTGTCGACCGAGCAAAAAGCTTTGTTTCAGCGGGCTGCCGACCTACAGGGGCGAACGCTCACGGATTTCG
>JAHCKI010000016.1 GCA_026125865.1 Rhodospirillales bacterium | reverse complement strand
GCGCGGCTCCCGCGGGGCTTCGTCGACCGCCATGCGGCCGATATCCGCGCTGTCGACGCGATGACGGCGGAAATCCGCAAGGTCTACGAACTCTACGGCTTCGAGCCGGTCGAGCAGCCGATGGTGGAATACACCGACGCATTGGGCAAGTTCCTGCCCGACCAGGACCGCCCCAACGAGGGCGTGTTCTCGTTCCAGGACGATGACAGCCAAGAGGCGCGGAGCGGCGGAGCCGCGACAGGGAAAACATACAAGGACAAGGGCAACACCAAGGACGTCTGGGTTTGCGACCTGCGCACCAACATCCCGCCTTACGGCAAGACCCGGCCGATGACGCGCCAGCACTTCGCCGACTTCGAGGCCGAGTTCGGCGACGACCCCTACGGCAACGCGAAGCGCACCGACACCGGCGAGCAAAGCCGCTTCCGTTGCTATACCCGCGATGCCATTGCCGCGCGGGGCGACAATCTGGACATCACGTGGCTACGCGACGAGAGCGCCGGTGACGGCACCCTGCCGGACCCCGAGATCATCGCCGCCGAGATCATCGACAACCTGCGCGCGGCCCTTGAAGAGATGGAGGCCCTGACCGCCGAACTGGAGGGCGAAGAACCGGAAGAAGCCGAAGTTGGTGTGAGGGCAGCCGAATGACACACGCCTCACCACCGTCAACCTGGGCTGCGGCAGAGATCGGCCAAATCTGTTCATTGATAAATGGCAAGGCATTCAAGCCAAGCGACTGGATGGATGTCGGACTGCCAATCATTCGTATTCAGAATCTGAACAATCCTTCCGCGTCGTTCAACCACTTCGACGGACCGGTGGCGGATAAGTTCCTGGTTCAAAACGGCGAGTTGCTGTTCGCGTGGTCGGGAACGCCAGGAACATCCTTCGGTGCCCACATCTGGAGCGGCGAAACCGCCGTTCTGAATCAGCACATCTTCAGAGTGCTGTTCAACGATGGTCTCATCGACAAGCGCTTCCTGCGCTTAGCAATAAACCAGAAACTTGAGGAACTGATCGGCAAGGCGCACGGTGGAGTCGGTCTGCGTCACGTCACGAAAGGCAAGTTCGAAGCAACCGAAATAGCGTTGCCGCCGACTGAGGAACAGCGGCGGATCGTGGCGAAGATCGAGGCACTGATGGCGCGGAGCGGACGGGCCAAGGAAGCCCTGGACGCCATCCCGGCCTTGCTGGACCGCTACCGCCAGTCCGTCCTCGCCGCCGCCTTCCGAGGCGACCTAACCGCCGACTGGCGCACTGAACACCCTGACATTGAACCCGCTTACGAACGATGGTCGGCAAATTGCGCAACCAACAAGATCGAATTATTCTCAGGGCTTCCTGAAAGTTGGGCATGCTTCCATCTAGCCGCCTTGTGCCATCGTGTTTCAGTTGGTCACGTCGGGCCCACCAGTCAGCACTACTGTGACCCAGACGCAGGCGTCATTTTCGTCCGTTCTCAAAATGTGAGGCCCGCACGGCTCAATCTTTTAGAAGTCCGATATATCGATCCAGGTTTTCATAAGTCCCTGAGAAAATCGCAGCTTCAGGGGGGGGATATCTTGATAGTGCGTGTTGGTGCCAATCGGGGTGACACGTGCATGGTCCCGTATGGGCTGGGCGAGATGAACTGCGCGAACGTGGTTTTCGCAAGGCCGCTTGCCGGGATATCGGAATACCTTGAGGCATTTCTTCAGTCCCCTATCGGTCAATCCCAACTACTGGGCTTTTCTACGGGTTCTGCCCAGGGTGTCATCAACACGAAATCCGCTGCGAAGCTTATTGTCCCGATACCACCGGAACCAGAACAGCAAGAAATCATGGAGCGATTGCGCTCGTCGGAAGCATCATATTCTCTGGTTCGACAACGGGTGGCGCAGGCAAAGAAAGAAGCGGCACAGTTGGACAGTGCGGTCCTGGCCAAGGCGTTCCGGGGTGAACTGGTGCCGCAGGACCCGAACGACGAACCGGCATCCGAACTTCTGGCCCGCATCAAAGCCGAACGCGCCGCCACCGGCACACCAACCCGCCGAGGCCGCCGCCGGAAGCAGGGCCAGCCCTCGCTGGTGCGATGACGCAGCGGAAAATGACCCTTGAAGCCAGCCCACCAGACTGGTACACCAAGCAATGCGACCGGAAGCGTTAACTTGTTGAATCGTCAGGATTCTTTTGGACCATTTGGCTCCTCCCCTAGGGGACGCCATCTCCACATTTCCTGCCTGAATCTGCCCTAACACATTGAAGGGTAAGGTGGTTTTTGGGGTTCGAAAACCCTGATTCCGGCAGTAAGCGAGCCTGTCGGTGAAGACCAGTTTCAGCACCGTTCGGCGGTGATCCAAATCTCCTGAATCCCAGAGTTTCCAAGGGTTTGACAGGAATGTCAGAGCGATTTCGAACGATTCCGCGAAGGTGTAGCGGGGCCCGGCTTCCTGGGAGAGCTTCTCCCGGATCACCAGCTTGTCCCGTTCCAGGTCCGCAATGCGCTTCTCATAGGCCACAATGACGCTGGGCGTCGTGGCTTCGACGATGCGGTCCAGAAGCTGCTCGATCTGGCGCTCGATGTTAGCCAGGTCTGCGCGCTGGGCGGCGTGACTCTCCTTCGCCTGTGTCCACCGTTGATCCCAGAAATCCCGGAATAGTCCGGACGCCAGCTTGAACAGCGCCTCGCTCGGTTGGAGGGCCTTCAACAGGGCCTCGAACGCTTCTTCCACTTTCTGCCGGGCGATGGACTTTCGATTGCTGGCGCAATCGCGATTATAGCAGAGGTAATAAGGATAGCGTATTCCGGTCTTGCTGCGCGACCAGCAAGCGGTGAGCGGCCTGCCGCAATCAGCGCAAGTGACGAAGCCGCGCAAGGGAAAGTCGGCGTTGATGTCGGCCCGGGCGGGGACCTTGGCCCCTGCCTTGAGCCGGTCCTGGATGCGCTGGAAGGTCTTAAGCCTGATGAGCCCTTCATGCCGCGCCTCGCGTAGGGAAACACGCCAGTCCGGATGCTCCAGATACCCGGCGTAAAGCGGCTGGGTAAGCATGTCGCGGTCGCGCTGGGGATGGACTGTCCCCGTCGTACTGTCCTTGGGGAAGTGAGGCCGGGCTTCGAGGAAGCGTTTGACCTCGGCCTGGGAGTCGAAGCGGCCGCTGGCATAGCCCTCCAGGGCTTCCTGAACCGCGGAGGCGATGGGCTCGTCCCGCACCAGCACGCGGCCTTCGGTCTTGGTCTCCTCGTACCGATAACCCTTCGGCGGCCAGAACACCCAATAGCCACGCTCCAGCATCCGCTTCAGGGGAATCATCAGCGTTCGGAGCAAAGGCCCCGGCTGCCCCAGGTTGACGAGTGGTGACAAATATGTCATCATGCTAAGAAATGAGCAGAGATACCCGGCCCGTATCGTGGGTGAAAGCGGCCCGCAAGGCCTTTGAGAAATTCCCGGAAGGGGCGCAAATCGAAGTGCTGCGGGCCCTGACCGTGGCCGCCGAAGGCGGGAAGGCGGATATCGCCAAGCCCATGAAGGGCCTCGGTTCAGGCGTTTACGAAATCGCCCTCAAGTTTCGGACGGATGCCTACCGGGCCGTCTATGCGTTGCAAATCGACGACGCCGTCTGGGTGGTGCATGCCTTCCAGAAAAAGTCGCGGACGGGAATCAAGACGCCGAAGCACGAGGTGGACCTGATTAAGGAGAGGATAAAGATGCTGAAGGAGATGCTGCGATGAGTGAAGAGATCGAACTTGTCCATGGGAGCGGGAACGTCTTCCGCGATTTTGGGCACGCCAATGCCGATGTCGAGCAGACCAAGGCCATTCTTGCCGCCAAGATCATCGGCATTCTGGATGAGCGCGACTGGTCCATCCGCAAGGCCGAAGCGCAAACCGGCATCAACCACAGCGAGTTTGCCCGTATCCGCAATGTGAAGCTGGACCGCTTCACCATCGACCGGCTGATCCGCATCCTGAATGTCCTGGATGACAGCATGGAAATTCGCCTCACCGTGCAGCCAAGGACCGACACGCACACTTCGGCCACCGTCGAACCCTGATCCCCGTTTTTACGGTTCAAGTCCCAGGTCGCGCGGCGCGTGCCAGCGCGTATCCCCGGTCTTTTAGGGCCTGGGCGAACGCCTTCCTTGAGTCTGAAACAGCCCAGCATTCCTGGAACAGGGATTTCAGAGCACGCGGGTTCTGTTTTGCGCGCCTGGCCTGTTGCCATTGGGCCCGCGAGAAATTCATGGGGTCGCGTTCCTTGCTGTCCATCAGGCCGCGGGGCATCTGCCACCTTTGTTCGAAGAACAGCGCCCTGGAGATGTCCCGGAGTTTGCGCCTGTCATGGGACAGGTTGACGGCCGTCATGGTATCAGTCCTGATGCGCGACCAGACGCAGTGCGCATGCCGCCGTCCTTCCTTCTCATGGAAAACGACGGCGCGGGGCTGGCCGCCCAGCCCCAGCTTCTTCTCCACCCTCTCGATTGCGTCTTCGAAGACCTCGACCGGGACGTTCTCTTTTTCCGGCGGATTGAGGCTGAGCGAGTAGAGGAACTGTTTGCACTGCGTGCCCCGGCTGACGGCATAGACTTCGTGCAGAGCGCCCTTCAGGTCGCTCGAAACAAAGCCGCGCAGTTCGTGAACCTCGACCTGCTCATTTTCTTCGGTCTTGAGAAGATGCAGGGCAAGCTGCTCCGAGCCGCTGCGCTGATTGCCTTTGAGGATCACCGCTCCGTCCCCGGTGAAAGCCCCAGAGCCTTCATCAGATCGGCCCTGATCGCGGCAACGGCATCGCAGGCGTCCCGAAGCGCGGCCTCGGTTTCCGGTGTGACGGGGAGGGAGCCCGAATTGGCGGCACGGGCAAGCTGGTTCAGATTACTCGCCAGGCGGGAGGCCCCCAGTTCGCCCAGGACTTGCCCCAGGGCTTTGTGATCCTTGACGGGATGCCTGTTCCGCGTGCGGCGCGGGCCGGCATCCTCCCCGAAGAGCCGGGAGCGGACATAGGCCCCGAGCGCCATGCCCGCCGCTTCCGTCTCCAGGCGCGCACGCTCTTCCTGCGTCAGCCGCAGGCAGAACGGCGAGGCCGTGGTATGGTTTCGATCGGGCATGGTGTCGTTGTCCGCGCATGACAATAGGCGGACCGTCTCTGCCTTCCGGGAAAGCAGCGGGAACCGATGTCTGCGTCTTGGGCTTTTCGCTTACGCGTGAAGTGTGGTTGCGTGGCGAGGCCAGGGCCTTGCCACGATTGAGTCTTCCTTAATTCTTACTGGACCGTCAGGGTGAAGGCCCCTTTAGCGCTGTATGCTGGAGAAGGATGTTCCATTCCCCCAATGTTTGGAATAGTTCATTCGAACCCTCTCCGTCGAGGGACGCCATTCCCTTGGGAATGGCGCCCCTCTCTTTTAAAGAAGAGTTCGGACGAAGTCCGAACGGGGACGCCAACAACAATCAAAGAACCGGCCCGCCCTTTCGAGGACGTGGGGCGGAGTATTTCTCTTCGACAATTCAAACCGAAAACCCGCGTATTACGCGATGGACATGTGGCTGTGATCGTAGAAGGTCACGTAGCGGCAACCCTCCCTGTCCAGGTTGTGGCTGCCGCGATGAAACAGGTACAGATCGCGCCATGAGCCCGAGACGGCATAGCGTTTGCCGTCGGGGTGGAAGGCCAAGCCGCGCGGGTTGTGGAGACCCAGGCGATCCGTTGCAATGATCGTCTTGATCCGTTTGCTGGCGCCGTCGATCACCGCGATGCGGTGCGACGTCGTGAACGTGGCGATGGCTTCGTCGTGGACGGGATCGTAGACGATGGTCTGTCCCTGCCGAAACTGCGAGCCATCGGCGGGCATGACGACGGACGCCGCCGCCGCGTCCGCCCCCGTGTCGAGCCCCAGGACCGGCGCCGGCGCGTAGAACATGTCCCCCGACACCGTGACATCCACATCGACGACCCGCCGCACCGCCGCCAGACCTTTCCGCCCCTCGTCCGTGGACTCCATTCGTGTCTGGATGGCGAACACGCGATCGGCGGCGTAAGCGGCGAGATGACGAACCTCGAAACGGCGATCGGGCTGGACGAAGCGGGACACCGTCTTGCCCGTTCCAACCTCGATCATCGCCAGGCTTGGCTCCACCACGTAGGGCAACTCGGCGGCCCATTCGACGGTCGGGGGCGAGGCGGTGCTGCCGTAATTGGCGACGACCAGATGACGGCCGTCGGCCGTCAGCGCGATATCATGGGGTGCAATCCCCGCACACCCATAAACCGCCAGCACCTTGAGCGTCACCGCGTCCCGGATCGAAATGCGGCCATGATGGTCTTCGGCGCGGCCGCTGAAGGGGCGGTAGTGAGCGCGTTCCGTCACCGCGATGTGCCGCCCCCCCGGCAGGAATACCGAGTGCCCGCCGCCCATGAAATCCGGCCGATGCGGTGCGGCGACGGTGCCGATCTCCAGGCTGTCGGGATCGAAGGTCAGCATCTGCTTCCCTTCCATGGAGCTGAACACTGCCAGCGAGCGATCCGGCGCGACGGCGATGTGGTGTCCGCTTATGGGAAACACCGCCCGCTGGACGTCGCCACCGGCTTCGTCGACACGGGTCACCATGGTGAGCGGCCCCTCGTAATTTGGGGATACGCCCCTTAAGAACTTCGCGTGCCCGCTGAGCGGTTGCCCCTCGAACAGGGCGTAATCGGGGTGATAGCCGGGGACAAGATAGACCGCCCGCCGCCTTGCGCCATCCGATCGCGCACCATCGCTCGCGGCACCGGCTACGAACGGTCGCGCGGTCGCACCCGCCGCCGCCAACCCCGTCAGAAATCGTCGTCGCGATACTCCCGTCATTGGCCTGCTCCGCCCTCCATGCGCAATTGGGGTCTCCTGAAGCACCACCGGTGTTGTCCATCGACACCCATTTCGTTGATTTATAGGGTAGTGTATTCTATCCTTGCGATATAGTCGAAAACGCCAAGGACATCCAAGGAAGACGCATGCGAAGGGCGACGATCAACGCGAGTTTGGCCATGCGCGCTGTTGCATTGGCGTTGGTGGCGGGGTCCGTCCTCATCGCGGCGGGAGGCGAAGTCCGTGCCCACGGCCCCGGCGGTTGCTGTGGCTCACCATCCGTCCGGCCGCCGTCGGAGGCGCACCCTCACCCACCGCCGAACATCGGCCCGAGACCGCTGCCGCCGAAACCGCCCCCGGGCGTTCAGCAACGAATTCAGCAAATTCAGACCGGTCAGCAGCCCCCCGCGCAAAACCGCCAAAAGGCTCTGGAAAAAATCCGGAGCACGCTCGACAAGGTCAACAGAGATACCCGTTGGCGGGACAATGTGGTGAACCGCGTGTTCATCAAGGGCGTGAAAAACCTGGTGAATGGAACGCTGGCTGTTGAATCGTGCGTGGAAGCCGCCGATGACAAGGCCGACGATTCGGTCCAGGCGCTCCAAAAACTTCGTGACTCTGGTGACCTGGCTGACCTCACCATAACGGTGGGAACCCGGAGTGGATATCGAACAGGCGACGCCAGTTGGCACACGTACGTCGTCTCCGAGGTTCGTGATTCCGAGGGAAATCTGGTCGATACCATCGAATCCGACAGCTACGTCCTCATCGCCGATCAGGACAACAAGGACGACTGGGTCGGTCCCCCCGCTCCCATCGACTGGAGCGACAATTTTTCCAAACCAAAGGGAACAATCACGCCGACGTCGCCGGCCAGCACGGGCCCCTCATCGCCGACAACCTCGACCCCGGGACGCGTCAAGTGATTGGCCCATTCATAAACCTTGGGGGAAAGCGTCCGCGACGCCGATTGGCGAGCCTTCTTGCGTTGGCCGTCGCGCTGGCCTCGATGACCGCGATGGCTCGGGGTACTTCAGACCCCTATGTCGATGGGATCGACAAGTCCCTGCGATCCTATCATGCAAGCTATGGGCGCTGGCCATCGACCCTTGACGACCTTGTCCGACATTCGCAACGGCAAGGGCGACCGTTGAACCTGTCCGCGTTCTCCTGGATCGGCTTCAAGATCCACAGCCCGCAAACGATCTACGTCGAGTTCATCACGGATGAGCCACGGAGGCAAAAAATGGGCTTCGCGATCACCATCCGCGAAGTGCGGCCGTAACATTCTCCGCCCCGCCCTCGCCGACCGGCAAAGCCCCCACCGTCTTTGCGAGCCGGCAGAGCCGGCGCGGCAATCCGCTGGCTGCGATCAACAAGGGGGTTCCGGCCTCCCATTCATAGCAATGAAATGGTCGAGGTGATGGTGTAGTCGACCGAGCCTTTGAACAGGGCGGCGGAGATTTCGCCTTCAACGCGGATGGCGCTTTTCAGCGGCAATCCGGTCGCCACATCGACGAGTGCATAGCCGCGCGCCTGGAAATCGCCTTCGCCCGGCCCCTTGGGGCCCACATCCAATGTGACGCGGAAACCGTCCTCAAGATGTCCGGCGATCACCTGCCGCCCTCCGTAGGTTGTGACGCCGTCGGTCGTGCCCGGTGACAGGGGGTCGACGATGCGGGCACCCGGCAGCCGTTCCTGCACGCCCGACACCAAATTGACACCCGGATTGACGAGCGGCCCGCCGAGCGCGACCGGCTGCTCTGGAAGGACGACGAAGCCGCGCGCGATGCTGTCCACCCAACGGTGTGCGATCTGGCGCACCTTCCATCGCAAAGAATACCTCGGCTCGTCACGGGGCAGGTTCTCCATGTCGGCTAACATGTATTCCGCCCGGCCCGCCGTGGTGGTCACCAGGGTGACATCGACCAGGGGACTCCCGGTCACGGTCTCCCCATCAACGGTGACGCGCTCCACACGCAGGGACCAGACCAAGTATCCGTCGCGCGGCGCGACCACGCCGGAGCCCGAACCCGCCAGCACCATGTGCTTTCCCTCACGGGACAGGTACTTGCCTTTAACCTGGAACTCGTTGGAGAAGCGGAACGACGCCACCGGTTGGAGCCGCAACGGCACGGGCGATGACATAGGATAGATCGGCCCGCTCAGCCCGGCCCACTCTCTCGGGAATTCAGTCGCCGTGAGTGGCGTGGATCCGACCTCCGCTGCTACGTTTCCTTGTTTCGTGGCGCTGGGCCCACCTTTCCCCTCACACCCCCCTATGACGGCAATGGCACAGACAAAAACCGATACGTGTATGAAATTCTGAAAATATTTCATCCTCACTTCTCCCAATAGCCGGGCATGCGCGGAATGCCGAGCGGTTGTGGGCATCACCGCACAATAGTCGGAATGTCTTTCTCCTTCTCGAGTCTGCTCACCGGGGAACCGACTGGCTTCAGGAGAGCGACACCCACCTCAGATTTTCAACATCCGGGACATCCCCCGTGGTGATGCGCAGGCACACGCGGAATAGCGGCAGGCCCCCCTCCGTGCCCCGGCATCGCCGCCGGCGCCCCCGAAGGCCGGGGTTGCATGAGATTTTGTTGGGCGCGTCGAATGTGCTCTTGCAAGCTTTGCTGGTGAGTCTGGCCAGGCGTGTTCGTGCTCGTAGACCAGCTTCGGATACCTTGCCATTGACCGAGCCCAAGTCGCGGGTCTTTGCCCTGTTGCGCGATCGTATGTCCTCCGGTTTGCGGGCTTCCTTTAACGATATAGTTGATTTCATCTTCTCCCCATGTATCCCTTTTGGTTTCGACCCAGGACTCCACACCACTACTATATGTCGTATGTGTCCACTCAGAACTTCTCCCATCGCTAGACGGGGTGCTTTCAGTTTCTATCTCTACAGGGTCTCCCCAACTGCTTTCGACAAACGGTCCATGAGGTTCTAGTTCGCATCCAAGAAGTGCACCGGTTGCAGCCAGCAAGATGATTGAAAAAACAAACCTGAATATTTCCCGCATTTCGGCTTTTTCCTCCTCGAACACGAGCATTCTCTGTTGAACTCGCTCTGCACTGGTTCTTAACGCCAGCGTCGGGAACGCGGACTGCCTCGGCATCCACCACAACGGTTTCGGCATAACCCCCGATCGTTGTCAAGGATTATCGTGGTCAACTCCCGATAGTGTGACGAACGCCATTGAACGATTGAAAGTGAATGGTCAAGGCCCCGCGTAGGATATGGCAAGTGAGTTCGATGGTGCGCCGGGGATTGCCGTTGCCAGAAAACATCCGGAAAAGAAATTTGATGGTCGCGGTCCATGGTGGGTATTGGCGCAACCGAGGCGTTGACGCCAGCGAGTATTCGTAGCCTGGATTAGCGAAGCGTAATCCGGGGCATCATCTCGACACGGCACCGACGAATCCCCGGATTACGCTTCGCTAATCCAGGCTACGGAACTTAGAAAACCTCCCTTGGAAAGGTACCGGACAGAACAAAGGCCACAAATCCCCCTCAAACTTGTCATGGCCATAGGTCGCAGGAGCAAGCCCATGTCAAGACCGGAGCCGCCCCTGGCGGTGGCCGGCAGGCCAGTCTTTACATGGACTTGTTCATGCGCACACAATCGCACGCAAGAATGAGGGGCTTCGAAAAGCACCGTCATCCCCCATCGACACGCGGCTCGGACTTCCGATCGAATTTCATTTGTTACGTCGAGGAGCCGCCAAAATCCCCTCGCCCGCAAGCGGGAGGGTGAGGGCGAGCCGACACGGACATCCAACATCGGCGCTTGACCGCAACAGCGTGAGAACCTACGTCCCATTAATGTTCTTGATCGCAAACCGTCGTTCGCCACCCCTAATGGTTTATTATTATACTGATTTTTTCTATCCTTGATAGATCACAATAAAATCAAATTGTTATGGTGCGTTTTGCATACATTTGCATACAAATCCATACATTTTCCACGTGGATTTTGACACATTTCGCATAACATCAACAACTTAACGAAGAATCGTCTGTATAAAACCGGTCAAAAAACGAGTAAAAATCGTACTGAATTGCAACAGGGTGTAGCAAATTTCGATGGAAATTCGTTCTCTGTTGTTCTTTCTTTAGTTGAGATCCCTGATGTCGGCATCGAGCCTCACCGACGCAAGGTCGTCACCCGTTGCGCCCAGGTTTCGAGCCAGCAGCACTGGTGATCGAAGCCATCGTTGATCTCGACCCGAATGAACGGCGTCGTCCCGCATCGGCGGGCGTAGTCGAGGATGATCTGCGCCGGCACGACATCGTCGTCGCTCCCCACCAAGTGGACTTGGGGCACCGTGGACCCGCAAGCGCCCGATAACGCCGGGTCCAGTGATCCATCCAGGGGCGACAGGCCGTGATGGGCAACCCAGGCGCCGAGATCAAGGGGAGAGGCGATGGTGATCAATGACGCCACGTCCGACCGCCGGCCCGTGAGCAGGGTGGCAACGACGCCGCCCCCCGAAAAACCGATCAGGTGGACGGTGTCGGCATGGGCCATAGTCTTGGCTGCGTCGATGGCTTGCCCCAAGGCGTCGACAACCTCGGGCGAAAACCGGCGGTCCGCCCAGTAGCCGCCGTCACAAGCCGCCAGGGCATCCATCGATAGGAACTGGCACGGACGCGCGATGTAGATCACCGAAGGCGCCGGATCGTTGGCCGCCAGTTTCAGGGCGACGGGATCGTCCGGCGTTGGATCGGGCGGCGGGCGGCGACGCGACGGCCAGGCGCGGCCATCGCCCTCGATGTAGACGACCAGCGATCGGGTCGTCCCTGGGCTAAGGGTCTGTTCCGGAATAAGTGACGCGTTTGGTCCGGCGCCATCGGTCCGCTGTGAGGAGCGAGGAGGAAGGACATGCTGGGCATATTCGACGACGAGCGACGCGGCAGCGGGCCGATGGCGCAGGATCCCCTTGGGACGGGGCGCTTTTTCGCCAGGGCTGCGTCGCGGGCCGCTCATGGGGAGACACCCCACCGCACGGCCCGCTCCTGACCCTGGCGAAAAATCGCTCCCGCCAAACGCATCACTTATTCCTTGACAGACCCTAAGGGTCGGTTACTCCGCCAGGGCAACCCTTGGTTTGTCGGCGTCTTTCATCGACGCCTGTTCTGCCGCGGCGGGGGGCCGGTACGCCAGCCAGGGGATGACGTGATCGATCCAGCGAAACACGCCATGCTCACGTATCCATAGGGCATAGGCCACGTAAGCGGGATCGCTGGAGAGATGCCTCTCTTCCGTCCGCGCTCGCGCGAAATAAATGGCATTGACGCCCAACAACAGAAGGCAATGGTTGAGCGCCTCCAGGGGGCCCTGCTGCGAAATGAATGGCACCGAGATGAGCCACCAACTCAGGTTCTTGCAAATGTAGGATGGATGCTTGGTCAGCCGGAAAGGACCGCCGGTGATGATGCCGCGGTGGGTGAGATTGGAAAACCGCAAACCGAAAACAACCGTAGACCACGCCCACAACAGCTTAACCACGATGATGGTCACGCCCCAGGCATACATCAGCACCTGGTTTCCCTTCGTCCAATCCTGCCAACCGATGTTGTCTCCGTATTGGAGGTAGGCGCTGCTGATCACCGACCAGAATGGCTGATAGCATATCAGCGCGACACCCCACCCTAGGACAAACGGATTGACCGAGCGGATATGGCTGTCGAGTAAGCGCAGAGTGACGACGTATCCGGTCGCGACGAACGCCAGATCGACATATAAGGAGAGCTGAGCGACCCAGGAAACGGCACCGACAATGTGGCTGAAGGCGTCTTCCACGGGATGACGTCCCAGCCATCGCATCGCTACCGCAAGCTCGCCTATCATCAGGGGGAGGAAGAATGCCTTGATCAACCACCCCAACGCATGGATGCGGAGTTCGCCAAGATCGACGTGCCGCCACTTTGCCAGAAACAACAGGCCCGCATGCCAATACCCATCTCGCGGCGCCACCATGCGCCGGTCGACAAACCAGAAAAAAAATGGCGCGCAAATCAGAATTGGCGGAGCGCCTATCGCCAACAATTCAAAAAATGGCTTGTAGTACTCACTGTCGTAGAGAGGAAAGGCCCAGTACAAGCACGCAATACATAGTAAAGTTCCGTAAAATCCCGCACACTTGACCAAGACCCTTGCGAGATCTTGTTCATTTAATGATTGTTCGGGTGTCTTGAGGCCGGTGCTTTCTCGTCGGTGGACCTTGAACAGGGCTAGATCGGCGATGGCAATTGGGACCATGACGAGGGCTAGGACCAAAGCCAGTTTGACGCCGATGGCAAGATCCAGCGACGGGGCGACAATCGCGCCCGCCGCTACCCCACCGGAGACCGCCAAACACAGCAACCCGTTCGTGGCCGACGGCGGACACCTGCGCCGTCGAGCCGTAGAAGCTTCCTCCGTGTACATTTGGCGAGTTCGTATGGCTATTTTTTGCTTGCTCTGTTAGCCCCCCGCGCCGCCATCGCCCCCGGCACCGCCGTCGCCACCAGCACCGCCGTCACCGCCAGCACCACCGGCACCTCCGTCACCGCCAGCACCACCGGCACCGCCATCACCACCGGCGCCGTCACCACCAGCACCACCGGCACCGTCACCACCAGCACCACCGGCGCCGCCATCGCCTGCATCGCCCGCGCCCGCATCACCAGCACCCGCGTCGCCAGCTCCTGCATCACCCGCTCCCGCATCACCCGCTCCCGCGTCACCCGCGCCGGCCCCCGCATCACCAGCACCCGCGTCGCCCGCACCCGAGTCGCCGTCGGAACCACCACCACCATCGGCGCCGCTATCGCCACCGGGTCCACCACCGGGCGAACCGTCGGATCCGCCCCCCGCTGTCGCAAATTGTTGCAACCATCCAGCCCGCGCTTCAGCAACGGTGTCGGTAACGGAAACAGCCGCCGCCAAACCCAGCCCGATGGTCGCGGTCTGTCCGGCAAGGACATCAACGCCCGATACCGATTGCGTGGGGGTCACCCGAACCTGTCCCCGGCTAACGCTCAGCGAGACTTGCGCGGCGCTTGCGGTAACGCCAAACTCCGTCCCGGTCACTTCCGCAACGAACGCCCGCGTTCGCACCATAAAGGGACGTTGATCCCGGCTCTCGATCTTGAATACCGCCGTGCCCATCTCAAGTTCGATATCTATTGCATCCGCGGAACTCGAACCATTCGCCAGGCCGACATTCGTGTCCGCCGCAATTGCCACAGTCGTTTGACCGCGGGCGATGATCGTCCAGGCCGTGGAACCGTTCAAAATGCGCGTGCCTGGTAACAAGATGGCGCCACGGGACAAGGGGCGCCGTGATCGTTCAGAGGTTGGCTGATAGAAGACGGGGCCCGCGGCATCGACAACCAACCATTCCTGTTCGCCGAGCGTCGGTATCGGATCAATGGAGGCGACAGTATTCGGTAAGTCGAAAATCGACTCGACGGACGTCAAGGCGTCGCTATTTCCCGGATAAGGCGCAAGAAAAACCAGTGAGCCTCCCAAGATCGAAATGGCGATTCTTTTGTTGCTTGCTTTGTTGCCGCGAATCCCGCTTTTCCCAAAAAATTTCATCAGTCCAACAACCTCCGTTTTCTTCATCCCAAAACGATTTTTATACTTGTGTGTTTTGGGATCTCTTCTCTAAACAGCATACCCAAAGGTGATCAACGTGCTCAAAAGAAATCAACGTGTCGGGTTAAATTGAAATCGCTTACAGAATATGTACCGTCCAAGGCTTTCGACATAGATCCATTGTTTTTGCTGTCGCGAGCATTCACGAAAGAAGTCGGTTTCCGCTTCCTCCGTTCTTGTCGTGTCTGCTTCGATTAGCTTCGTTTCTTCGACAATCGGAGCGCTTGCCACTGGTGCCGGTTCGTTTCTCGGTACCAGTTCCTTTCTCAAGGCCACGATAAGGCCATCCGTTACGCTCCCGGTTTCGGCAATGCCCTTTGATCGCTGAAACAAGCGGATGGCGGCCTCGGTTTTTTTCCCTTCATATCCGTCGACGGGGCCGGGCTTGTAGCCAAGTTGTGCCAGCAATAACTGAGCCGTGCGAACGCGCGGGTCATAGACAAACGTCTCTTCTTGCTCGGTCTCCGAGAGCCCGGTTGGCGTCGCAATTCCGGCATCCGCCGGGAGCGATGCGACAATCGTGTCCGGCGGGGAACCGGTATCTCCCGCATTTTCTCGATCCGAAGCAGGCGTGGGTGCAGGCGCCCGTGTGTCGACGGTGTTCTCGATCGCAACCGCTGTTTTGTCCGAGGCCTCAGTGTTTGTTGCCCTGGCCCCGGTTGTGACGGGGCGGCGGGATTCCGGTATCGTCTCGGCGGTCGGGAGTGTCTCCACGTCGATAGGTGCTACCGGTTGCGTTTGCGACGATGTGACCACCGTTGCCGGCTCCGGGATGGGTGCCGCCGGTTCGGAAATCGCTGCGTTCGACGCTGGAAGCGGGACGGGGACTTCGCTGCCGCCGGCCATTGTCGCCATCTCGCCGACCGCTTCCGAATTGGATGAATCCGGTGTCGGCTCGTCGGGTTGAGACGGGGCCGTCCTCGCGTCCGCGACGATCGCTTCTCCGGCGGTTTCTTCCGTTGCCACTTCTTTCTCGGGCACTTCTTCCTCGGCCAAGTCTTCCGTCGCTGCTTCTTCCGTCGCTGCTTCTTCCGTCGCTGCTTCTTCCGCCGCCGCTTCGTTCTCCGCCACGGTGACCGGCCGTGTTTCCGGCGCGGCTACCGTCGAAGTGGACAGTCGTCCATCATGCGCGGAACGCCCATCCGGCAAAGATGCCTCCGGCACCGTATCGCTCGCTTCCCGTTGGTCCGCCGTGTTTTCGTGTGCCGTCGCCAATTGAGGCTCAGTTTCTTGCCGGCCGGCGGGTTCGACGGATGGATCCGCGGTTGTCGCGATCACGGTTTTCTCTTCCAAGGAAGCTGTCTTTTCCAAGGAAGATGGGGTTCCCGCGCCGGTTTCGACCTCCACGATGTCTTTGGTACGGTCTTTTTCAACGGCGCCGTCGGTCGTCGTCGAAGCCGCGTCGGAACCGGTGGCGTCCCCGACGGGTTCCATCGCGTCGGCCGCTTCCGCCCCTTCCGCCGCTTCCTCTTTCTTTAGAGCTTCGGCGACCATGCGCTCAGCCATCGCAACCCGCTCGGCGTGGGCTTGCTCGTCGCTCTTGGTTTCGGTCTCGGGTGCCTTATTCGCGCCTTGCTCGCGTTCGGCTTCCGCCTTCGCGCGAGCGGCTGTCCCATCATCATCGTTCCGCAAAAAAGTACCGGCCACACCGGCAAATACCCCCAAGGCGAAGGCTACGCCAGTGAGCGCGTAGACGATGCGCGGACGAGACGAGCCAGGGCGTTTGGTCGGCGGTTCCGCGACTGATGCAATACCGCCAGGCATGGGCGCGGCAACAACGGTGTCGTCCGTGTCATCCGTATGATCGGGATTGGAATCGGCGGTGCTCGGTGCCAAGCCGTTGCCGTCATGCCGCATGCCGGGTTCTTCGATCAGCGGATTTTGCGAAACCGGCGTCGAGCCGAAGTCGAGCGATGAGTGGTGGGTGCTTCGGAAAAAAGAGTTCGTTGCGTCGGCATCGAACTCGTGGTGGTGTGTCGAGCGTGCCAGGTCTTTCAGCCGAGGGGGAAGAAAGACCTCGTGGGCGCACGTCTTGACCAACTCGGGTGATACCGGAACGTCGCCTTGCGCATGGGCCAGGGCGAACACTGCCCGGCAAAGTTGCAAAATCCTCCGAGGATTGCCGCGGCCGTAGAACGCAACCTGATCAAGGGCCGAAGGCGTAAACAGCGCCGTCTCCTGATAGCCGGCGGCCGCCAAGCGATGTTGGATCAAGGCCTCGGTGTCGGTCCGCGACATTGCCTTCAAGGTCAAACGGACATCCGCGGCGGCTTCCACGGCTTCGATGGTCGATGGCGCGAAGGCGTTCGTCCGCTTACGCTCGGCGGTGGCGACCAGGGTCATGGTTTCGCGCAAAGGTGCCGTCTCGCGCCACCAATTTGACAAGTGCTCGAGGGCAACAGTGGAAAGCCGTTCGATGTCATCCACTAGCAAGGCGCGCATCGGGTAGGCGCGATCGACTTCCGGCGCCGATGGTTTCTCGTCGACCGCGCTTGATTGCCGAACGATTTCCTCGATTTCGTCAAAGGTCAGCGTCGGTCGACACGTCAGAATCTGTCCGTCATTGGCGACAATACAGCCCCTGGCGACCAGATCTTCCGCCAGGTAGGTGAGAATGGCCGTCTTGCCGATACCCGAACTTCCGATGCACAGCGCCACCCCTTGCCCTTGCTCCACCGCATTGCCAATGGACGCCAACGCCATTTCACGGTCGGCATCAAGGTACAAGAACGACTTATCGAGAATTTCATCGAACGGATTCATTGACGTAACAGCTCGCCGTCAAATCTTCCGTGCGTCTCAAGCAGCGGAAATACAATATCAGCGAAACCGGTCATTCTGTTACGACCCATCTTTTTTCCTGCTTCGCAGGGGCATTCCAGGCACCAATAAACAATTACTTGATTTTCAGT
>JAHCKI010000159.1 GCA_026125865.1 Rhodospirillales bacterium | reverse complement strand
GGAACCGCCGACGGCGGAACGGATCCGGGCGGCGATTGCGCAAATCCACGCGCTTTTCGCGGTGGCGCGGACCCTCGACCCGTACACAGGCTGAGCAAAATTAGATAGGCTCTCTCGCGGTGGGGGTTGTGTACGCCATAAATTCGTCCCACTCTTATGAACATGGACAGCATCGACGTATCCAAGGCACTTAGTCCCAGCGCCGGTCAGGAGGAATTCGTCCGCGACCGGTTTTGGTCGAAGGTCAGGCGCACGGTCGGCCGCGTGCCATTTCTGGACCAGGTCCTTGCGGCGTATTACGCGGCCATGGATCCGGCGACGCCGGCGCGGGTCAAGGCGCTTTTGTTTGCCGCGCTGGCGTACTTCATCATGCCGGCCGATTTGATCCCCGACTTCATCGTGGGGCTCGGTTTCGCCGACGATATGACGGTGTTGGCGACGGTGTTACAGTCCCTGCGCCCGCACATAAAGGACAGTCACGTCGCCAAAGCCCGCACCGCGCTCGAGCGCGAAACGGCGAAAACGGGCTGATCGAGATTGGCGGCGCCCTACAAGCGTTTTGAAACCCATGGATGAGATTGATCCCCTAACACACCTGGGTAAAAGTGCGGCGATCCCGGCATCGCCGGAAGCGGCGGTGCTGGAGACCGTGGCCAATCCGCACCCCGGCGAAACATACCTGGTTCGCTTCGCGTGCCCGGAGTTCACCTCCCTGTGTCCGGTGACCGGACAGCCGGATTTCGCGCATCTGGTGCTGGACTACGTGCCGGCGGCGAGGCTGGTCGAAAGCAAATCGCTGAAATTGTACCTGGCGTCCTTCCGCAATCATGGCGCCTTCCATGAGGATTGCACCATCGCCATCGCCAAGAAGGTGCAGGCCGCCGCCAAGCCACAATGGCTGCGCATCGCCGGATATTGGTATCCCCGTGGCGGCATACCCATCGACGTGTTCTATCAGAGCGGAAACCCGCCACCCGATCTCTGGCTTCCCGATCCCGGCGTGCCGTCCTACCGCGGCCGCGGATAGCACGGCGCGCACGCGTCTTTATCTATCGCGCCACTTCCCGGAAGGAGAGGAAATCCACCAAGGCGCCGACCGGAAGCTCGGTCACCTCTTCGGGGAGTTCGATCAAGCCGTCAGAGCCGACGAGAGACGAGAGGATGCCCGAGCCCTGGCGGGAGAAGCGGGCCGCCACCAGCTCGCCGTTGTCACCGCTCCGCAATCGCGCCCGGAACCATTCCCGCCGGCCGGCTTTCTTGCTCACCGCGAAGTCGATGGGCACGCGAAAGACGTGGGGCGCCCGGTCGGTGCATCCGGCGAGACCCAGGATCATCGGACGGGCAACGCGCATGAAGGTGACCATCATCGCCACCGGGTTGCCGGGCAGGCCGACGAACGGCACGCCGCCGATCTGGCCGAGGCCGATCGGACGTCCCGGCTTGATCGCCAGCTTCCAGAAATGGAGGGCGCCCAACGCCTGCACCGCCGATTTGACGTGATCTTCCTCGCCCACCGACATGCCGCCGGAGGTGGCGACAAGGTCGTGATCGGCGGCGGCGGCGCTCAATGCATCGCGGATGTCTTCGTAGCGATCACGGAGGATACCCAGGTCCGTCACGTGGACGCCGAGCCCTTCCAACAAGGCCATCAATGCGTACCGGTTGGAATCGCAGATGCCCCCAGGCGGGATCGACGGGGCGGGTTCGTAAAGCTCGTCGCCCGTGGAAAAGACCGCCGCGCGCAGCGGGCAATAGACGCTGAGGTCGCGGCGGCCAACCGAGGCTGCCAGTCCCAGATCTTGGGGACGAAGGCGGCGACCGCGATCCAGAATGACGTCGCCCGCCTTAACATCCTCGCCTTGTCGCCGCCGATTGGCGCCCATCTTGACGCCGGGCGGAATCACCACCACGTCGCCGTCGGTCCGGCAGTCTTCCTGCATGAGGACGGTGTCGGTACCGCCGGGCATGGGAGTGCCGGTAAAAATGCGAATGGCTTCGCCCGGCTTCGCACCCGGAGAGTAGGGGTGCCCCGCCGCCGCGCGGCCGGCGACCGGCAATGCCGTTTCCGCGCTTGTATGAAGGTCGGTGTGGCGGACGGCATATCCATCCACGGCGGCGTTGTCATGGGGGGGGACGCTGTGGGCCGCGATCACGTCTTCCGCCAAGATCCGGTCGGCCGCCGTTCTCAGGCCGACGGTTTCGGCGCCGACAACGGGCGTTACGCGCTGGTCGACGAGGGCCAGCGCCTCCGCCAACGGCTTCAGCGCTTCACCGAAAGCAAAACAGTCGTCGCGCAATTGCGTCATCGTCGAAACTCGCAAAAAACATCAAGCCGCTCTGGCCAAGGGGCCGAGCCGGAGTGTATCTCACATCCGTAAACGGAAACAGCGGGGAGGTTTCGGTGAGTACGACAACGACGCAACCCTTGGGCGCGGGCGATGGTCGGCGCGAGCGATTGCGACAGCTTCTGGCCGCCGAGGCATTGATCACCGGTCGCGAGATGACACTGGCTTCCGGACGAACCAGCAATCTGTACTTCAACGTCAAGAAACCGCTGTTCGATCCTGAATGCGCCTCACTGATCGCCGACGAAATTCTGGCGCGCCTTGCCGGCGAAACCGTGGATTACGTGGGCGGCATGGCGTTGGGGGCGGTGCCCATCGTCGCCGCCGTGTGCGCGCGCAGCTTTCCTGGTCAGCCAATTCGCGGCTTTTTCGTGCGCAAGGACGTCAAGGAGTATGGCACGCAAAACCTGATCGAGGGCTATTTCGAACCCGATGCGCGGGTCGTGCTTTTCGAAGATGTGACCACGACCGGCGGTTCGACGCTGCAAGCGGCCAAAACCGTACGCGCGGCGTCGGGGCATGTCGCCAAGGCGATCACCGTGATCGACCGATTGGAAGGCGCGCGCAAAAACCTGGCCGCCGAAGGCATCGACCTCGTTTCGCTGTTCACGAAGGATGACTTCGGGGATTTCACAAAGTCTTAACCGATGCGATCTTAGCCGAGGGGCAGCGACAGAAGGCCGTCGGCGAGTTTGGGGTCGAACCAAGTCGATTTGGGCGGCATCACTTCGCCCGCATCGGCGACGGCCATGAGATCCTCAAGGGATGTCGGGTAGAGCGAGAACGCCACGGCCCATTCACCCGAACGCACTCTGTCTTCCAATCCGTTGAGGCCACGGCTACCGCCGACGAAATCGATGCGCGGATCGGTTCGTGGATCACCGATTCCCAGGATGGGGGATAACAGACCATCGGCAAGACGACTGACATCCAGGCTGGTGACCGGGTTCTCGCTCGCATGGCCGGTGTCCCGCTGGGCCAGACGATACCAGCGGTCGGCGACGAACATCCCGAACTCGCCACGACGCTCCGGGCGATACGGAAGGTCTGAAGGTTCGACGGTGAAGTGCTCCCGTACGTCGCTCAAGAACGCTTCGGGCGTTCGCCCTTGTAGATCTCGAACGACCCGGTTGTAGTCCAGGATACGCACTTGATCGGCGGGAAAACTGACGACGAGAAAGCGGTCCGACGTGGGGCGTTTTTCGAAGACGCGGGTGGCGGCCGCCGCCCGGTGATGACCATCGGCGACATAGAGGCGTTCCATGCCTTCGAAGGCGCTCGACAGCCGCTCGATCCGGTCTTTATCTTTGACGGCCCACACCTGATGGCGAACCTTGTCGTCCAGGGTGACGTCGCTGTCGGGATTCCCGGCCGCGGCCGTGTTCAGCAGCCTCGCCACGACAGCATCGGCGCGATGGGTCACAAATACCGGACCCGTATGGGCGCCGACGGCTTCGATCTGACGGGCGCGATCCATCTCCTTGTCGGGGCGCGTGTGCTCGTGCCTGCGGATGCGGCCGGCGCTGTAGGCGGGGACGTGGGCCGCCGCCGCCAAGCCTGTCTGCGTGTGTCCCCCGGACACGATCCGATAGACGTAGTAGCAGGGAGCGTCATCCCGGACGAGGACGCCGCTTTCCTGCATGCGGCTGAAATTGCTCGCCGCTTTGGCGTAGGCTTCGTCGCCATGGGGATCGGCGTCCGGCGGCAAATCGATTTCCGGCCTGGAAACGTGGAGAAAGTCCCACGGCCGATCCGCCGCGCGGGCGCGCGCCTCTTCGGTGGTGATGACATCATAGGGTGGCGCCGCGACTTCGGCGGCGCGTCCATGCGCTGGACGCACGGCGGCAAAGGGGGCGATGAGCGGCGGCATCAGGTTTGACTCCCTTGGCGCGTTCGCGATGGGGTTTCGGTTATTCAGCCGGCAATTTGGGCAGCCGGCACTTTGGGAAGTTCGCCGATGGCAGTGGCGAGGGCGGCCTCGTCGTGCACATCATCGATGAGCTTGCCGGCGAAGTAGTCGGCATAGGCTTGCATATCGAAGTTCCCGTGACCGGAAAGATTGAAGAGGATTGTTTTCGCGGTGCCGTCGCGCTTGCAGACGAGCGCTTCGTCGATGGCGGCCTTGACGGCGTGATTGGATTCGGGGGCCGGGATGATGCCTTCCGCCCGCGCAAACTGAACCCCGGCGGCGAAGCATCCCAGTTGCGGGAAGGCCTGTGCCTCGAAAAGCCCTAAGTTCATGATATGGCTCAACAACGGCGACATCCCGTGATAGCGGAGGCCGCCGGCATGAATGCCGGGAGGAACGAAACTCGATCCCAGGGTTTGCATTTTCAAAAGCGGCGTCAAATGCGCCGTATCGCCGAAATCATACGCATAAACGCCCCGCGTCAGCGTCGGGCATGAGGTGGGCTCGGTCGCGATGATCCTGTAGTCACCTTGCCCTTTCAGTTTTCTCGCCAGAAACGGAAAGACCAGACCGGCAAAGTTGCTGCCGCCGCCGGTGCAGGCGATGAGGATATCGGGCTCATCGCCGGCCATTTCCATTTGTTTGATGGCTTCCAAGCCGATCACGGTCTGGTGCAACAGGACATGGTTGAGGACGCTACCCAGCGAATACTTGGTATCGTCGCGCTGGGCCGCCATTTCGACCGCTTCGGAAATGGCGATCCCCAGGCTGCCCGTCGAGTCCGGATCGGCCGCCAGAATGTGCCGGCCGGCTTCCGTCTCGTCGCTCGGACTGGCGACGCAGCGCGCACCATAGGTTTCCATGGCGGCGCGACGATACGGCTTTTGCTGGTAGGAGACCTTGACCATGTAGACGTCGACGTCGAGCCCGAACACGCCGCCGGCGAAGGCGAGGGAGGTTCCCCATTGGCCGGCGCCGGTCTCGGTCGTCAAACGCCGAGTGCCTTCCTCCTTGTTGTAGAAAGCCTGCGCCACCGAGGTATTGGGTTTATGGCTGCCGCTTGGACTAACGCCTTCATATTTATAGTAAATTTTTGCCGGTGTATCGAGAACCCGTTCCAGTTGCCGGGCCCGATAGAGAGGAGAAGGCCGCCACAGCTTGTAGACGTCGAGGACCGGTTCCGGAATCTCGATTTCCCGTTCCGTGGACACCTCCTGCGCGATCAGCGCCATCGGGAACAGGGGCGACAGATCACCCGGTCCGATGGGGCTCCCGGTCGCGGGGTGAAGCACCGGTGGCATCGCTTTCGGCAGATCCGCGGCAATGTTGTACCAGTAGCGGGGGATCTCCTGGTCGGACAGGAGGTACTTGGTTGATTCGGTCATGTCTTCCCCGCGCAGTATTTTCCATTTCGCTTCGGCTGATTGGCCGACGATGCTTCCACGATTAAAGGTCGATCATTCCTTTTCGAGGCTGACCGCGACGAATTTTAGTCCGGATTGCGCTTCGATCAGAAGAAGAACGGACTTGCGTCCGACCTCGGCCGCGGCCTCGACCTTTGCGGCGACATCGCCGG
Source organism: Rhodospirillales bacterium (assembly GCA_026125865.1). GTDB lineage: Bacteria > Pseudomonadota > Alphaproteobacteria > Rhodospirillales > Defluviicoccaceae > JADJXQ01. The sequence goes on along the minus strand of JAHCKI010000159.1, from coordinate 169 downwards.
GCGTATGGACCTCCTCCTGGGTGACTTCAACGATGACGTCTCCAGGCCGAATTCCCTTTTCGCTCGCCGACCCGTTCGGTGTGACGTTGGTGACCACGACCCCTTGGGTGTCATCGGTCAGGTCATAGGTCTCCATCAGCGAATCGTCGATTGCAGCGACAGTCAGTCC
>JAHCKI010000158.1 GCA_026125865.1 Rhodospirillales bacterium | reverse complement strand
GCGTTCGTGGCCGAGGTGCGCCGCGCCAATCTGGAATTGGCGGCCGAGTATCTGGTCATGGCGGCGTGGCTGGCTTATTTGAAATCCCGTCTCTTGCTGCCGGAACCGCCGGCGGATGAGGAGCCGTCGGGCGAGGAGATGGCGGCCGCGCTGTCCTTCCAGCTCCAGCGCCTGGAAGCCATGCGCGAGGCGGGAGCACAACTCGTCGCCCGTCCCCGTCTTGGCCGGGATTTTTTCCCGCGGGGACAACCGGAACCGTTTGAGACATCCATTTCCAGCGTTGTTTCCGTCACTCTGTATGAACTTCTCAAGGCCTATGGGGACCACGTACGGCGCAAGCAGCCGCAAGTCCTCTCCATCGAGCCAACCAGGATGTATTCGGTGCGGGACGCGTTGGAGTGGTTGGGCCGCGCTCTCGGCCGCACGATCGGTTGGGAAAACCTGCTGAATTTCCTGCCGACGGGGACGATGGAAGACCTCCGCCAGGGGCACATGCTGGCGCGCTCGGCGGTGGCGGCGACGTTCATGGCGAGTTTGGAAATGGCGCGTCAGGGACGTCTGCGGCTGCGTCAGGCGGGGGCGTTCGGCCCCATCTACGTTAGTTCGCCGGCCGCGGACAACGACGGCAAGTGACCGTCGATCCGCAGTATCTCCGACTCCTGGAGGCCATCCTGTTCGCGTCCGCTGAGCCCGTCTCGGAAAAGCAATTGCGAGGCGCGCTTCCCGAAGGCGTCGATCCGGTGCCGTTGCTGACCGCGCTGGAGGAGCGCTATCGGGAGCACGGCGTCAATGTGGTCCAGGTCGGCAAGTCGTGGGCGTTTCGCACCGCGCCCGATCTTGGCCCGCTGTTGAGCCGCGAACAGCGGGTCGAACGCAAACTGTCCCGCGCGGCCCTGGAGACCCTTGCCATCATTGCCTTTCATCAGCCCATAACCCGCGCCGAGATCGAGGAAATACGGGGTGTCCAACTCAGCAAGGGCACCATGGACGTGTTGTTGGAGGAGGGCTGGATCGCGCTGCGAGGACGTCGGCAGACGCCAGGACGGCCGGCGACCTGGGGCACCACCGAGGGCTTCCTCGATCACTTTGGGCTGCAAAGCCTCGACGATCTTCCGGGACTGGAAGAATTGAAAGCGAGCGGCCTTTTGGACACGCGCCCCGCCATCCAAGCCTATGGCGCCAAAATGGAGAAGACCGAAACGTCGGAATCCGACTCCGAACCCGGTCCCCAACCCCAACCCGAACCGGATACGAGCGGGGGAGATGCGGGTGTTTCTTAAGGTGCCGCCATGTCGCTGCGGATTTGCAAGAATCTCTTGTTGTCCGCATTGAGCGACAGCGCGAAGCAGAACGGCGCACCATGGACAGTTTCGGGAATTGGTTTTGGCTGATCATTCTTGTGATCGCGATTGTCCTGTTCGTCGTCCCGCGGCGAGGCCGCGAGGCGCCGAAACCGGCCGAAACGCCCGTGAGGCTCCACGTTCCGCCGACGGAACCCGAAGAAGCACCGAAAGCCGAGGAAAGCGACACCGGGGAGGGCGAAGCTGCCGTAGAAGACGATGCAATCGAAGATCCCGAACCCGAAGTGACGGAGGCATCGGCCGATACGGTCGGTTGCAGTGATCATGCCCTCGGTGGTTTTGATACGGACGCGACGGCGGCCGGGGATGCGATAGGGGACGTTGAATCGCTGCATCTCCGACTGGTGGAAGCGCTCCTGTTCGCGTCCGCCGATCCGGTGTCCGAGAGACAATTGTCGAGAGTGCTTCCCAAGGGCGCCGACTTGGCGCCGTTGCTCGCCGCCTTGGAGGCGCGATATCGGGACCGTGGGATCAATTTGATCCGGGTCGACAAATTTTGGGCTTTCCGCACCGCGCCTGATCTCGGTCCGGCGCTCAACGGCGAACAAAAAGCCGAACGCAAGTTATCCCGCGCCGCCTTGGAGACCCTTGCCATCGTTGCCTATCACCAGCCGGTGACCCGGGCGGAGATTGAGGAGATCCGCGGCGTCCAGCTCAGCAAGGGAACCCTGGACGTTTTGATGGAGGCGGGTTGGATTGCACCGCGAGGCCGGCGGCAAACCCCGGGGCGGCCGGCGACCTGGGGCACGACGGAGCGTTTTCTCGACCACTTTCGGTTCGAGGGGTTGGGTGAACTGCCCGGCGCCGATATACTGAAGGCATCGGGTTTGCTGGATGCCCGGCCCGCCATTCAGGCCCAGGGTGCACGAGACGAAGACGGTACAGAGCCGTGATTCCGGCGACGCATTGGCGGTATCGTTGCGGCACTCGGTGCTTTCTGTCATTATTCGCCCGCGGATCAATCAACAACATCGAATGGGCGCAGTTGCATGGGCAGTTTTAGTATTTGGCACTGGCTGATCGTCCTGGTGGTCGTGCTTATCTTGTTCGGGGGCAAGGGCAAGATCTCTCAGATCATGGGTGATGTCGGCAAAGGGCTGAAGGCGTTCAAGAAGAGCGTCAAAGAGGACGAAATGCCGGAGCAAAGAGCCACGTTCGATCAGACCAAGGTGCTCAATTCCGGATCCGACGAGGTCTCAGGACCGGTTCAAGATCCGGATCGCGCCGCCAAGTCCTGACTCCCGCCTGAGATCGTCTGGCGCGCCGAGCGCAGGAATCCGCCATGTTTGACATCGGCTGGCAAGAACTGTTCATCATTTCGGTTCTGGCCATCATCGTCATCGGCCCCAAGGACCTTCCACAGGCCTTGCGAACGGTGACGGCCGTGGTACGCAAGATGCGCGGGCTGGCGCGGGAATTTCAGAGCGGCGTCGACGACTTGGTTCGCGAGGCGGAACTCGATGGCATCAAGAGCGAGATCGACAAGGTGCGGCGGTTCGATTTCGAGCAAGAAGTCAAAAAGGAAGTCGATCCGACGGGGATATTGACCGAGGACTTCGACCCGGCCGACTTTGCGCGTGAGATCAAACAGCGCGTGGATGGCGATCCGCCGTCCAAATCTCAGTCGGCGGCATCCGATCCCGAACAAATATCCAAACCCGAACCCGTGCCCGAACAAGATCCGGAACCGACAGCAGACCCCCAGTCTCAAAACGAGAGAAAGCACTGACCTACCGTGGCGGATGAAGACGTCGAACAGGCCAAGATGCCGCTGATGGAGCACTTGATCGAGCTGCGGCAGCGGCTGATGTACAGCCTTGTGGCGTTTCTGGTGCTGTTCTTCATCTGCTATTACTTTGCGCCGCAGATCTATGGATTTTTAATGCAGCCGCTGGCCGACATTCTCGCCGAGACCGGCGGTGGGCGGCGCATGATCTATACGGCCCTGCATGAAGCGTTCTTCACCTACATCAAGGTGGCGATGTTCGCCGCCTTGTTCATTGGTTTTCCGGTCATCGCCGGGCAATTTTGGATGTTCGTGGCTCCCGGCCTCTACCGCCACGAAAAACGCGCCTTCCTGCCCTTTCTGATCGCCACCCCGATCTTGTTTTTTCTCGGTGGTGCTATGGTTTATTACTTTATCTTCCCAGTTGCCTGGAAGTTCTTCCTGAGCTTCGAATCGGTCGGAGGGTCGGGAACGCTACCGATCCAACTTGAGGCCAAGGTCGATCAATACCTGTCGTTGGTCATGCGCTTGATCTTTGCCTTCGGCCTCTGTTTCGAACTGCCGGTGATCTGCACCTTGCTTGGCCGCGTCGGCATGATTTCGTCACGGGGAATGAAGGAAAAGCGGCGCTATGCCATCGTCCTCGCCTTCGTGGCCGCCGCGGTTTTGACGCCGCCTGATGTCATCAGCCAAATCGGTTTGGCCGTCCCCACGATCCTGCTTTACGAGATATCCATAATTGCCGTGAGGATGGTTGAGAAAAGTCGGGAAGACGAAGGCGCAGAAATTGAGGAGACTTGATAGAAAAATTCCATGAAATGGGCGAAATACATTGTATTATATTTAAAATATTAGTAAGCTGACGCCATTATTAATAGAACTAAGAAATGTTACTGTTTTGTAACTTGAGATGTACAAATAAAAATATTTGTCCTATACCGTATACGCTTGGCGGAAGTATAAAATATTAATAAGACCGTGCTGCAAAATTCTTTTTTTTACCTGAGAACCGCCTTCGCTAAGAAAAACAATACAATGGTGGGTATTACCTATCCCATATGGGACATGACATTCTGGACGGATCGGTTATTCTAAGGGACACAGCCCTCATGGGGGGGGCTCGGACAATGTTTGGGATCACCGTTGTTCGACATGGGTAGACAAGCGCACAATCGATCTTCGACAGGTAAACGGATTCAAGCTCTTCGTGCGCCCATCGCCCGGTGGATGGCGGGGCGAGGGCGAAGATATGTCGAAAGATTCGGAGGACGACAAGAGGCCTGACACGGGACAAGGCCATTTTGTCAAACTGGTTGCGCAGATTTATGACGATGTGTGGCGGCCGGACAGTTTGGAAGCAACGCTGACGACGTTGCGGGACGCTGTGCAAGGCCAGGCGTGCTGGCTGCTGCGCCATGATTTGGCGACCGGTCAGTGTCACATCATCGAATCGATCGGTTGCGACGTTGAATGTCTCGTCGCTTACGAACAGCGTTGCGGCCGGATGAACGCTTGGCTTGCGCGCGAAGAGCTGGAGTACGCCTCGGGACAGGTCGTGACCGACGCAGAAGTTCCTCTCCCCGCCGATCTCGCTGAAACAGAGCTGATCTGTAATTGGGGGCCGCTTGACCGCCGCACCCGGTGGATGGGCGGCGTCCTTGAGAAACGAGACGACAACGCGCTCTGCGTCGCTGCCATTCGTGCAAGCGATTTGGGTGCATTTTCGACGTCGGAGGCAGCGCTTTGGCGGCAAATGCTACCGCACTTGCGACGTGCCCTCAGCGCCCGTCAAAGCTTTGACGAGGTGGAGCAGGAAAAGCATGCGACCCTCCAGGCCCTTGAACAAACACCGATGGCCGTGTTCAAGGTGGACCGTTTCGGCAAACCGCTCAGCATGAATTCGGCGGCCGAAGCCCTCATTGCCCGCGCCGATGGTCTGCGGTTGTCCCGCGGCAGGCTCCACGCCGAGGCGCAGCGGCACACCGCGCGATTGCTCGGCCTGTTCGAAAGTGCCGCCGCAGAAGGAACGCGATGGACGCGAATGGTAGGAAGTGTCGATCTCCCGCGCAAATCGTCCACCGCGCCGTTGCACGTTGCCGTTCTGGCCATTTCGCGACGAACCAAGGGTGGCGACGACCTCGATGACGACGCTTCGGCGTTGGTGCTGGTCGTGGACCCTCGCGGCGGGTGCGCGCTGAGTGGGGAGGCGCTGCAAAAGGTTTACGGTTTGACGCCGAGCGAAGTTCGTCTGGCCGTTCGTCTGTGCGAGGGGGTGTCCGTTAGCGATGCCGCGGACCAGCTGTCCATTACGGTCGGCACAAGCCGCAATCATCTGAAGCGAATATTCGAAAAGACCGGGACGAAGCGTCAGGCGGAACTGGTGCGCCTCCTGTTGTCCGGTCCCTGTTCTTGACCCGCAGAGCACCAAGGCGCTGGAGCACCGAGCGGTGGGGTAGCCGCGCAAGCCCTGGTCGGCTAAAACCCTGTTCATGTCCAATGGTGTCGTCATTCGAATTGGCTATCACAAATGCGGGTCGACGCACCTGGGGCTTCAGGTGCTGCCGAATCACTCCCAGATCCGTCATCTCGGCAAGCCCTATGGGATGGACGATCCGGTTCGCGAACTCATTGAACGGATTATGGGTGTGCGCCCATTCGAGTTGGGACGCTGCCGGGAATTGGCGGAAACCCACGTAACGCCGTACGCCGCCACTCGATTGGTTTCCATTTCGGACAATCGGCTTTCTTCCTGTTCCCACAGTCCCGATACCGAGGTGCCGGCCCGCCTTCACGCTGTTTTCGGACGGTGCCGAATCCTGGTGACCATCCGCCGACACCGGGATTTCGTGAAATCCCTCTACGTTCAGGACTTGGGCACGCGAAAGACCGACAAAAGCTTCGAGGCGTGGATGGATGCCCA
>JAHCKI010000157.1 GCA_026125865.1 Rhodospirillales bacterium | reverse complement strand
CGTCGCCGTTGGGCGCCAGTACGTCCGAGCCGATGACCAGACCCAGACTGCTACGTGCCGAGGCGGCGTCGGCGGCGCCGGTGCCACCATCAGCAACAGCCAGCGGATCAATCCCCGAGACGCTGCCGCCGGTGATGGCGACATCGTCGGCATCCTGCTCGGCCAGGGAGCCAAAAGGGGCGCCGTCCTTGTAGGGGGCAAACGAATTGGTGGCCGGATCGATCGCGCCCTCGATGATCCAGTCGGAACCGTCGTAGCGCTTCAGCAACCACGGTGTGGCGCTGTCGTCAATCCATGTCGTGCCGGCTTCGGCGTATGTGGGCGGCGACGCCCCCTTGTGGCCCGACAGCACGGCGGCAAAGGCGCTGTTGAGCCGTTGAACCAGCTGCGTCCCGCTCTCGGTGTCGACGAAGGCCTTGGGGTTGTACTGACTCATCGTGTTTCCTTACGCTGCCTGTTGATAGCCGTAACCGCGCGCCACCCAGTCGAAGGTGCGGGCGACACCGGCGCCGGCGGAGTTCTTGAAGGTGACGGTGAATCCCATTGGCGACTGGCCGGTGATCTCGAACACGTCGCCGGTGGCCATGGCCTGGCCGGAGACGGCGATCGCGGGGGTTGCCCGGAACGCGGGCGTGAATGTGACGGTCAGCCCTTCGGCCGGACAGGCGATGTCGTTGGCGCCATCAACACGGTCGGGCATGTCGACGGTGACGGAAAGGGCGTCGACCAAGGGAGTCACCGCCGGATTGAAGCTGCGCAGTTGCGCTCGCCACTGGAACGCCCTGGCGGTGGTGTCGCCAATGACGAACGGCCGCCAGTCGGACCATACCGGAGTCCCCGCGGGATCGTTGTTGGTGGTGCGGACTTCGAGCCAAGCGTCGTACTGTCCGGGTTCGGTTCCCGAGAGACGCTCGACAGTCTTGAGTTCGCTCCACGCTTTGACGATGTTGGCAACGTTCTCACCGGAAACCTTGAGCACGGCAGTGAGCCGGCTGGTGTAGACGGCACCCAGGTCCAGCACGCCGGTGAAGGTGTAAGTGCCCTCGGGGGCAATGCCGGCGATACCGAAGCCAATGGCATCGATGTCGGAGAGCTGCGGCCAGTCGCCCAAGGTGTCAGCGCCGGCCAACTTGAGGCGGTCGTTGGCGACAGCACAGTTCTCCAAGTCGCCGGCAAAGGCCGGATGCTCAGTGATGGTCTCGACAACGTTGCGCCCCAGCACCGCCGTTGCCGAGGTGACGATCAGCGCGGCGTGCTCGCTCTCCCGTCCACCGAGGTCGACGGCCTTGATCAGGTAGGTGCCGGTCATGGCCGGCACCGCGACGGAGGTGGCGGGTCGAGCAACCTTGGCCACCAGATCGACGGCACCGCTCCAAGCGGCGCCAACCAGCACTGGCTGAACCGAGGCGAGGGTCAGGGAACGGACATGCAGGCGTTCGTCTTCGCCGAGGTCGTCGGCGGTCGGCAGGGTGCCGGAGGCCCGGTCAACGCGGCGATGCTTGAAACGGCCATCAAGGGTATCCGCCGTATCGGCCCACTCGCCCTGCACCCACTGCAGGTATGCGAGCCTGGGGCAGTACTGGTACTCGTTGACCATGCTCGCCGGAAGCGGCGGCATGTCCGGCGGTAGCGGTGGCGCCGGTAGCGGCAGTTCGGGCTGTTCCGGTCCTCGGTTCGCCCCCTCCACGACCTCCTCCTGAACGTCACTGGCTGGCTCGACCCCAACGACCGAGCTCCAGGCGAAATTCTCGTTTCGCGGGAATTATTGTTTAAAACGACCCGCTTTGACTGTGATCTCGATCACAGGTTACGACGCTGAGGTGGCACTCAACCACGGGCGACTGGTCCGAGGCATTGCAAGTGAACCACCGTCAATGGCACCCAAACCTGTTACCTGAAAGACACACGAACGCAACAAGTACGAAATCCGCGGATGTGGCGCGGATGTGGAGGCTGGGGTGGTTTGCTAAGTCTTTGAAAAGGTGGTGGGCGCGGCTGGGATTGAACCAGCGACCCCTACGATGTCAACCCTCAGACCTTGCGGATATTCGCGTTAAGTTCGAGACGTTTACCGCCGTTGTTCGACGATCAATGACGTTGATTGACGTTGGATGACGTTGCGGGCGCGGATGTGCGCGGATGTCGCGCATGTGGCGAAAATGATACATGGGCAACGGCCGCACCTAAGGACTGCGTCGATCGCTGAATAGCCAAAAGAATATCCAAAGCGCTTTGGTTTCTGTTAAGCTGACGGATGCCGACGGTTTTTAGGTTCGATAGTCTGCGCACTGTGATCTACCCGAACGATCACCGGCCCGCCCACGTCCATGTGATTGGGAACGGATGCGAGGCGGTCTTCAATCTACGGTGTCCGGATGGGCCGCCGGAATTGCGGGAGAACTACGGGTTCGGTCGACAGGACGTCACCCGGATCGCGGGGCAACTTACGAAGGCTTTGGCAACCCTTTGCGATGACTGGAGGACAATTCATGGCGAGCCATGACGAATTCGACGAGGCCAATGCCCGTGCCGCCCAGCGGCGCGAAACCGGCTCCTTCGCGGTCAAGGCGCGCTACGACCGGCGCGTCGGCCGTATTGTCGTGGCGCTCAACACCGGGCTCGAGATCGCCTTTCCGCCGCACTCGGCCCAGGGACTGGAAGCGGCCCGGCCAGCGGACCTGGACTCGATCGAGATCAGTCCCTCGGGGTTCGGACTGCATTTCCCCAAACTCGATGCGGACCTCTATCTGCCAGCGCTATTGGAAGGGCTCATGGGGTCGCGCAGTTGGATGGCCGCGCGGCTCGGACAGGAGGGCGGTCGGACGCGTTCGGCCGCCAAGACGGCGGCGAGCCGCAATAACGGCAAGCGCGGCGGACGCCCCCGCAAGGTCGCAAACGAATAGCCTCCCAAACAAGCGGCGCGTCGGTCGTAGGGGGCAGGGAAAGTCCGGTGGTTTCCGGAGCATTGTGCTGTTTCGGCGGGGCGAGAAGGCGTTCTTCGTTTATGATTTCGCCAAGAGCAGGCGTGACAACATCCGGAGGGACGAGTTGAAAGCCTTCCGAAAACTCGCGAACGCGATGCTGGTGCTGGACGACAAGGCTCTGGCGGCAACGATGAGGAATGGAACGATCACCGAGGTCATGTGTCAAGGGAAAGCAGTACAAGAGTGACGCGCTGGCGGCCGTCCATGAAACGGCACACGGGCTCCATGAAGTGGGTGTCATGGACAGGCGGACGATGAAGGCGTTTGACGAGATGTGTCTGACGCCGGTCGAGGAGTTGACGCCGGAGAAGATCCGGCAAATTCGCCTACGCGAAAGAGCGAGCCAAGCGGTGTTCGCCCGTTACTTGAACGTCACCACCGGGCTTGTCAGCCAGTGGGAGCGAGGCGAAAAGCGCCCGCGCGGCGCTTCGCTCAAATTATTGACACTCGTTGCCAAGAAGGGCTTGCAGGCGGTTGCGTGAAGCCTCGTGTCCGCATCATGATGGTCTTTTCCCACCAAAGCGGGGGATGCAGAGGCCATCCCGGAGTCGGCGATGAGGCTTGATCTCTCCACCTTCGAACGCGCCATCGCCCAGTTGGGCCAGGGTCTAACGACGGCGGAGGCTCATCCTGGCGATGACTTGATGCGCGATGGCGTCAACCAGCGCTTCGAATACACCTACGAACTCAGCCACAAGATGCTGCGACGGCATCTAACCGCCACGGAGCCGAATCCGGAGGCCATTGACGCGCTGTCGTTTCCAAACCTGATCCGCCTGGGATCTGAACGCGGTCTGTTGCTGCACGGCTGGGATCGCTGGAAGACCTATCGGGCGGCGCGCGGTACGACCAGCCATACTTACGATGCCGAGAAGGCGCGCCAGGTGTTCGCACAGGTTCCCGACTTCCTGGCCGAGGCGCGGCACCTGCTCGACCGTCTGCAGCAAAGGGTGGATCAAGGATGAGCGACAGGCTCGACATTCGGCCGGAGCATCTGGCGATGGTACGAAGCCTGCTGCGGGCGCACGCACCGAGCCCGGCGAAGGTTTGGGCGTTCGGCTCGCGCACCCTTGGCGCGGCACGGACCTATTCGGATCTCGATCTCGCCATCGACGCCGGACGGCCGCTGACGCTCGCCGAGCATGCGGACTTGACGGCCGCGTTCGAGGAAGCCGCTTTACCGTGGCGTGTCGACGTCGTCGACTGGGCAGCGACGTCCAACGACTTCCGGCGGCCAATCGAGCGCCAGCGCGTTGCGGTCGCGGTCCTACCAAGCAACGGCGACGAAGCGACGACGATCGATGAGGCGCGTTTCTGATCAAAAAGAGTCCTAGCGCGAAAGGGACCATCCGCTGATACCCGTCGCTCGCGGAAGCCAAGACGGACGCTGGGCCTTGCCCTTAATGTAGATGAGCGTGCGGGATGAGGAACTGATAGATGCCAGGCAGACAACTTGACCTGTTTTCGGCCGGCGGCGTAGCACCGGAGCCAAATCCGCAACCGACGCCAGCACCGTGTAGAGAGGCGCCGGCAGACCTCGACGATGATGCCCTCCTCGCGGCAATCCCGGAAGCGGGTTTGGCCGACGGTCCGGCCCTGGCGATGGAGGCGGGGCGACGAAGGCTGGGCGCGGCGGTCACCGTTCTCGAACAGCTCTGTCGGCGGTTTGCCGGCTTCGGCGTCGACCATTTGGTTCCGGAGCAGGCCGCGGCAATGGAAGCCCTCGCCATGATCGGCAGCAGGGAGGCGGCGCGGACGGTGGCGCGCGTCGTGGCAAAGGGTGTCGTCCAAGGCCCCAATCTGAAGGCCGCGGTGGCTGCGGCGGCACGCCTGGAGGCGGATCTGCCGGCCCAGTCGGTGATCGCGCTCCTGCGCCATGCCGATCCGGTTGTTCGCGCCGATGCCTGCCGCTGTGCTCGTGCCTGGCCCGAGGCGATTCCGATCCTCGTCGATCTCCTCGATGACCTCCAGGGGGATGTCAGCACCGCAGCGGCCTGTGCCCTCGGGCGCTCGGGACGCCCCGAGGCGAGGCCTGCTCTCATCCAACGACTCCGCGAAACTCCGTCGCCGGAGGTCATTGACGCCGCAGTTCCAATCGCCGACGAAGAATGCGTCGTGCTGCTCGCGAGGATCGTCCGAACGGCGCCCGGTCTTTCCGTTGCGGCGCTCGAAGCCCTTGATGCGGTCGATCATCCTCGTGCTGCCCCAGTGCTCGCGGCCTTGATGAAACAGAAGCACACATTGGCGGCGGACGTGCCTGGATTGTGAAAGGGACACGGGGTTCGGTGCCGAACGGCATTCAAACGATGAACCAACATAGAGATCACGGATCCTCGGTTCTCCGCCGATCCACACCTCTGATCACTCGGCGTGCTGGCAATACGCACGGGATCGTGCTATATCCTAGTTTTGGGATGTCTGCCTATGTCTAGGGAACGGCTCAGGCCAGGAGAGAAACCGCTTCACTGGGTCGGTTCGGCCAAGAGAGATTTCCTGGGGTTCCCCGAGCAGGTGGTGCGGGACATGGGCTATGCCCTCGGCCTCGCCCAGCTTGGCGGCAAGCATCCCGCGGCCAAGCCCTGGAAGGGACGGGGTCCCGGTGTGTTGGAGTTGGTCGAGGACTACGAAGGCGATGCCTATCGGGCCATTTATGCCGTGCGTTTCGAGAAGGCGATCTACGTGCTTCATGCCTTCCAGAAAAAATCGCCCACGGGGATCAAAACGGCCCAAAAGGACATCGATCTGGTCGCCAGACGGTTGATGACAGGGCAACAGGACTATGAAACTCTATTCGGCAAGCGAAAGGACTAAGGGCATGGAAGAGATCGTTCGTGGGTCGGGCAATGTGTTCGCCGATCTGGGGCTTGCCGACGCCGAGCAGAGGCAGACGAAAGTACGGCTCGCCCACGCTATCAACACGATCATCGAGAAGCGCCATCTCAAGCAGTCCGATGCGGCCACCATACTCGGTGTCAACCAGCCGAAAATCTCGGGGCTGAGGAACTACAAGCTGGACGGCTTCTCGGTGGAGCGGTTGATGGGATTTCTCAACGCGCTCGACCGTGATGTCGAGATCGTCGTGAAAAAGAAGCCGAGGAGTCGTGCAAGGGCGAGGATGTCAGTGCGAGCCGCGTA
>JAHCKI010000156.1 GCA_026125865.1 Rhodospirillales bacterium | reverse complement strand
CCCGGTGGGGCGAACGGCCATGACATCGGCGTGGTCGCCGAAGATGGACAAACCCTGAGCGGCCAATGAGCGTGCCGCCACGTGGAAAACGGCGCAGGTCAATTCGCCCGCAATCTTGTACATGTTGGGGACCATCAGCATGAGCCCCTGGGAAGCGGTAAACGTCGTGGTCAGGGCGCCGGCCTGCAGCGCGCCGTGAACGGTGCCGGCGGCTCCCGCCTCGCTTTGCATCTCAACGACGTCGGGGATATTGCCCCAGATATTCGTTCGTCCTTCGCTGGACCACTGATCCGCCAATTCGGCCATTGTCGACGACGGCGTGATCGGATAGATCGCGCATACCTCGTTGACCCGAAAGGCGACGTGTGCCGCCGCCTCGTTGCCGTCAATTGTGGTTACTTCCGCTTGCGCCATGGCATCCTCCGCTGCTGAGAGCCCATCCTGGGGCCGTGCGGCCCTCGCTCAAGGTGTTGGGATAGGCCCTTGTCGTTCCTTGCGTACGTATTCCGTATATCACCGCTCCGATCCTGCGTGCCGTCACCGGCCCTGAGGCGTTGCGCTCAGGGTGCCGGCTCGCGGATCATCTCGATAGCGTGGCAGGGGCATTGTTCGAAGCAAACGGCGCACCCCGTGCAGAGATCGTAATTGTAGCGGTAGCGCCTTCCCGGCCCAAGTTTGATGATGGCATCCTCAGGGCAGGCACCATAACACCCGTCGCACTCGAAGCAATTTCCGCAAGAGAGGCAGCGTTTCGCTTCGTATACGGCGTCCTTATCGCTGAACCCGCCGACGACTTCGGCGAAGCTCGTCGTTCGGTTTTTCATGTCCGCGTGACTTTGCGGCCGCTGCGCCGCGTCGGTGTAGAACCAGAGATGCAGTTTTTCGAAGCTCGCGATGGCCGGCTTCTTCGGTTTTGTGTGGACGGTGTCGCGCAGGTAGGCATCGATGCTGCGCGCCGCTTTCTTGCCATGCCCGACGCCAATCGTCACGGTCCGTTCGGAAGGAACCATGTCGCCGCCGGCGAAGATGCCCTCGTGGCCCGTCATCATGTTGGGATCGACGATGACGGTACCGTCGCGCTGAAACTCGATACCGGGAACGCTTCTCAGGAATTTGGTGTCCGTGTCCTGACCGAGGGCGAGAACCAGATCATCGGCTTCAATGGTCTCGAATTCACCGGTTGGTTGCGGCCGGCCGTTCTCGTCGATCTTCATGACCTCGACCGTGAACTTGGTTTCCTCGATCGACTTGATGGTCCGTAGCCAGTGAATTTTAACGCCTTCTTCCAGGGCTTCGTCGGCTTCGAATTCGTGCGCCGGCATGTGTTCGCGGTCGCGGCGGTAGATGATCATCGGCTCATGCCCAAGCCGCTTGGCGACTCGCGCCGCGTCCATGGCGGTATTGCCGCCACCGTAGATGGCCACGCGGCGGCCGAGCTTGGGAACGGCGCCGCTCTCCACATCTTTCAGGAACGCAACGGCGTCCAGGATTTTGCCCGCGTCCCGCGCCGGAATGTCGGTTCGCTTCGACAAATGGGCGCCAACCGCAACGAAGGCGGCGTCGAAGTCGCCTGCTTCCTTCTCCTCCAACAAGTTTTCGACCTTGTGGTTGAGGACGATTTTGACACCCATGTTTTCAATGCGCTTGATTTCGCCATCCAGGACGTCGCGCGGAAGTCGATACGCCGGGATGCCAAAATGCATCATACCACCGGCCATGGGGCCTGCTTCGTGGATTTCCACTTCGTGCCCCATCATAGCCAGATGGTGGGCCGCCGACAGTCCGCTGGGACCGGCGCCCACGATCAATACGCGCTTACCGGTCGGTGGTGCCACATATCGGGGCATCCAACCCTCTTGCAGGGCGCGGTCACCCAAAAAGCGTTCGACCGCGTGGATGCTGACCGTCGCATCCAGATTGCCGCGATTACAGTTGTCCTCGCATGGATGATAGCAAACACGGCCGTGAACGGCCGGCATGGGGTTATCTTTAAGAATGGTCTCCCATGCCTCTTGGAAGCGGCCGCCCTGACAATGGGCCAGCCACGCTTGTATGTTTTCCCCGGCAGGGCAGGCATTGTTGCACGGAGGTAAAATGTCTTCATACACCGGTCGCTGCACGCGGACCGGGCCGGTCCCTTTTTTTCGGCCGAGATCCGGTGGTACGGTCAGGTCATCCGGTTGTTGGGTCATTCGCCAATCCTCCTCCGATTGCTACGTTCGACGTCGTCATTCTGCTCGTTGTCGACGACGACGCCGTCCTCCCTGTTTCGCTCAACTCTGATCTGAAACGTCACTTTCGCGCAACTTCTACACATGCGACCACGCGCCGCAATAGCAGATCTCGCAGACGTTCCTAAAGATCGTTTTCTTCGGACCGTTCGTATCATGGACGCTGCGCGGCGATGGCGCTTTGGGAAGCCTTATTTTGCGCGGCACGATACTCTGGATTTCCGCGCTGGACAAGGCCATCCCCGGCTGCTTATCACCTTGTTGCGTGCAATCCTCCTATCCCATACGTGCATTGCCGGCAAGGGGCGGGCGCGACTGAAATAATCCTGACATGGCCGCGCAACGCGATGAGACATGCAACGAAAGAAGGATTTCGATCATGACGGGTTCTGTTTGGTGCGTGGGTGTCAGTGTTGCCGTGTTCGTCATCAGCCATGTGGTGTTGTCAAGCCCGTTCATCCGCGGACCTCTGGTCGCCCGTTTGGGCGAGCGTGTTTTTATGGTCGGGTATTCGGTCGTATCGCTGCTGTTGTTCGTGTGGCTGGTGATGGCCTACAACGACTCACCCTACGTGGAAGTCTGGTTGCCGGGCACGATGATGCGCCATATGGCGCTGACGATCATGCCGTTTTCGTGCATTCTCGTGGTGGCCGGGCTGGCGACGCGCAATCCAACCCTCGCCGGTGTCGATAGCGACGCCATCGCCCGGCAGGGCCCCACGGGCATCCTCAAGGTCACGCGGCATCCCATGATGTGGGGAATTATTCTGTGGGGGGTGGCACACTTGATGGCCAATGGCGCCGCCGCCGACATCTTCCTGTTCGGCGGAATGACTGTCCTCGCATTGCTCGGCGCTCTCGGTATCGACGCCAAGAAAAGGGCGAGTGTCGGAGACGCTTGGTTGGTGTACGAGGCGGAGACATCCTTTGTTCCCTTCCTCGCCATACTGAAAGGGCGGACGAGCGTCACTGTGGCCGAGATCGGGTGGTGGCGGCTGGCGCTGGGCCTCGTGCTTTATGGTGTGATTTTAGCGGTTCACGAGGCCGTATTCGGCGTTTCCCCGTTCTCTGTTTGAGGAAGCGAGAACAGCTCATAGGGCGTACGAACCCCGCGTAGCCTGTGAAAGCCGAGGGATATCAGTTTGTTTGGAACGATGCGTGCGACGCTCTCCGAAATCAATACGCATTGATCGAGAGCCTTGCACATCGCCTCGATCCGCGCGGCTTCGTTGGCCGCGCTGCCGATGACCGAGAATTCCAAGCGCTCCGGCGTGCCGATGTTGCCGTATAGAACATCGCCAAGATGCAGCCCGATGCCGAAGCCGATGGTTGCGTCTCCCGCCTCCCGTCGCCGCTCGTTCACCGCGTCGATGCGCTGCACCGCGTCGCGGGCTGATTCAATGGCAACCGTACAGATTCGAATATGTTCCGCGCACTTCTCCGGTTGGTCGGTCACGGCGCCGATGGGAAAGATGGCGAGGGCGGCGTCACCAATGAAGCGCAGCACTTCGCCCCCGTGGTCGAGGACGGCTCCGGCCACGCATTCGAAATAGTCGTTGAGAAGCGCGAGGAACGCTTCGCGGGGCAGGTGGTCGGCAAGGCGTGTCGAATCACGAAGATCGGAAAACCAGATGACGGCGTGGATGAGTTCTCCGTCGCCGCGCTTGATCAAACCCTTGAGCACGCGGTCGCCCGAATGGCGTCCGAGATAGGTTTCGAGAATGGTTTGCGTCGTACGGCGCAACGCATGCACTTCCATCAAGCGGGCAAAGACGGGAAGCATCTCGTAAATCATGCTCAATTCACGGGATGAAAAGCCGCCGGCGCGATCGCCGGCGAATGTGACCACATTGATGCGGCCATCCGAGAATTGGATCGGCATGGCAACGTAGTCCGTCGCACCTTCGTCGCGCAATTCCTCGAGGATCGGGAAATCGAGGACGACATCGGGTGCATCGAGACGCCGACGAATGGCGCCGGCGCCTTCGAATATGACCGCGAACGGGCTCTTGAGGTATCTCTCTTCCGTCAGGATATCGTGGGTCGGCATAAGCTCCGAAACCTCGTCCTCACCGCGAAGCCACGTGTAGGTAGTCCCGATAAATTGAGGGTGCAGTGTTCGCAGGGTCACGCGCAACCGATAGACCGGAATGCCCATCTCGACGATTCGATCGCCGAGTTGCTTGATGAGCCTGTTCGGCTCGGCGATGTTCCACCCGTCGGTCAGCAGCCACTCGACCAATGGGTTGAAGGAGAGCGGGGTGCTCACAGTGAACGGTGCAACGGGTAACGCTTCGATACTTGCAGCCACGGTGACCTCGTGAAACAAACCAAAGCAAATATGGTTGTCGAGGAATGTTCGCGCCATACCTGGCCGCGATTTCGAAAGGGAGACGTTCGGCGATGCCGGTGAGCGACGAAATACTGAGGCTCCACGACGACATGACGGCGTGGCGTCGGCATATTCACGCCCATCCCGAAATCGCGTTCGAGGAGGTCGCCACGGCCGATTTCGTCGCCGCGCGCCTGGAGGAATTCGGCATACCCTTCCAACGCGGCTGGGCGACGACGGGTATTGTCGGGTCTCTCGTCAACGGCGACGGACCGGCCATTGCGCTGTAATATTATGGACGCTCTTCCCATTCCCGAAGCCAACGATCTCCCCTACAGATCCGGTTGCGAAGGAAAAATGCATGCCTGCGGCCACGACGGACATACCGCCATGCTGCTCGGCGCGGCCCGCTATCTCGCCGAGACACGGCGTTTTAACGGCACCGTTCATTTCATCTTTCAGCCGGCGGAGGAGAACGAAGGCGGCGCCCGAGTCATGGTCGACCAGGGATTGTTCTCGGCATTCCCCGTCAGGGCGGTGTACGGCATGCACAACTGGCCGGGCTTAGCCATGGGACGCTTCGCCATGGGGCAGGGACCACTGATGGCGGCGTTCGATGTCTTCGAGGCGACGATCTCGGGCCGCGGTGGCCACGCCGCCATGCCCCATTTGACCGCCGATCCCATCGTGGCCGCCGCGGCCATTGTCGGCGGCCTGCAAACCGTCGCCAGCCGTGCGATCCATCCGGCGGATGCTGCCGTGGTCTCTGTCACCCGCTTCAATGCCGGCGATACCTGGAACGTGATTCCCGACAAGGCCGTCATCGCCGGTACGACGCGTTCCCTGCGGCCGGAGGTTCGCGATCGCATCGAAGAATTGGTACGCCATCTGGTGACGTCGATCGCCATCGCCCATGGTGTCTCCGCCGAGATTCGCTACGAGCGTCGCTATCCCGCGACCATCAACCATGCGCACGAAGTCGAACAGGCGATCGCCGCCGCGCTCGACGTGGTTGGCGCCGACTGCGTCGAACTCAATCCGACACCGAGCATGGGTGCCGAGGATTTCGCCTTCATGCTGGAAACGGTTCCCGGCTGCTACATTTGGCTTGGCAACGGCCGGGCGGAGCACGATCCGCCGCTGCATAACCCCCGTTACGACTTCAACGATGCCGTCCTACCGATTGGTGCCAGCTATTGGGCGCGCCTGGTCGAGCGGGTATTGGCTTGAAATAACCCTGTAAATTGAAAGGCATTCTTCATTTGACCTCGACGCAAAGCTTCCTATGTTTGGGCTGCTATGTTTCTTTGGCAACTTCGCACATTTGGACATGACCATTCGCAACCTGCATATAGTTCTGGCTGACCCTCGCGGCTTTTGTGCCGGTGTCGAACGGGCGATTGAAATCGTCGACCGGGCGCTCGAACGGTTCGGACCGCCCGTCTATGTGCGGCACGAAATCGTGCACAACAAGCACGTGGTGGAAACACTGCGGGCCAAGGGTGCCGTGTTCGTCGAGGAATTGGCGGAAATCCCGGACGGCGCCGTTACCGTGTTCAGCGCGCATGGGGTTTCGGAAGC
>JAHCKI010000155.1 GCA_026125865.1 Rhodospirillales bacterium | reverse complement strand
CTATTCCTTTCCGGCCGATTCGTCGCCGGTGGAATCCGCGACCGCGACGTCTTCACTAGTGGCTTGATTCGATGGGGCGGTTGCCGCGGGCACATTGCGGATGGCCGCGGGGAACGGCGCCCCTTCCGGCGGCTGCCGCTTGACGGCATCCTTGATCAGCACGTATCCGCCGTCGGAGCCCGGCACCGCGCCTCGAACGAAAATCAGACCACGTTCCGCGTCCGTCTCGGCAACCAGAAGATTGTGCACGGTCGCCCGCTTGTTACCCAGTTGCCCGGCCATCTTCTTGCCCTTGAACACCTTGCCGGGGTCCTGGCAATGACCCGTCGAGCCCAGGCTGCGATGACTGATGGACACGCCGTGCGAAGCGCGAAGGCCGTGGAACCCATGGCGCTTCATACCGCCGGCGAAGCCCTTGCCTATGGAGGTTCCCGTCACGTCCACCCACTGGCCGGCGAGGAAATGATCGGCGCTCAATTCGGCGCCCACATCCACCAAACCATCGTCGTCGACGCGGAATTCGGCCAGGAACTTCTTGGGCTCCACCTTCGCCTTGGAGAAATGTCCCCGTTGCGGTTTGGAGACGTTCTTGACCTTGGCGGTGCCGCAGCCCAACTGAAGCGCCGTATAGCCGTCGCGATCGGCGGTCCGCTGCGCCACCACTTGGCAGGCATC
This sequence comes from Rhodospirillales bacterium, assembly GCA_026125865.1. GTDB lineage: Bacteria > Pseudomonadota > Alphaproteobacteria > Rhodospirillales > Defluviicoccaceae > JADJXQ01. The sequence continues at coordinate 5,503 of JAHCKI010000155.1, read as the reverse complement.
GACCTTGAGCACGGTCACGGGCACGTGTGTTCCATCATCGCGGAACAAACGCGACATTCCGACCTTTTGTGCAATCAATCCAGTCCGCATAATCGCTACAGTCCGTTACCCAGAAGTCCCTACAGCTTGATTTCAACGTCGACGCCGGCGGCGAGGTCCAACTTCATCAAAGCGTCCACGGTTTGCGGTGTCGGGTCGACGATATCCAGAACGCGCTTGTGCGTGCGGATCTCGAATTGCTCGCGCGACTTCTTGTCCACGTGCGGGGAGCGCAGCACCGTGAACCGCTCCAATCGTGTCGGAAGCGGAATGGGACCGATGACGCGAGCTCCGGTGCGACGGGCCGTATTGACGATCTCACGCGCTGACTGGTCCAGCACGCGATGATCGAACGCTCTCAGCCCGATGCGGATGTTTTGGTTTTCCATATCCGAAACCCGTTCTCCCTCTTGCGGCCGTCGCCGGTTCCATTCAAGAACCGATGGCGCTCACTCTCAAACAAAACAGCGGCGACGCCTATTCGATGATCTTGGCGACGACGCCGGCGCCGACCGTGCGGCCGCCCTCGCGGATGGCGAAGCGCAGGCCCTCGTCCATGGCGATCGGCGCGATCAGCTGCACCGTCATCGAGATGTTGTCACCGGGCATCACCATCTCCGTCCCTTCCGGAAGCTCGACCGTCCCCGTCACGTCCGTCGTCCGGAAATAGAACTGCGGACGGTAGTTCGCGAAAAACGGCGTGTGACGCCCACCCTCGTCCTTGGTCAGCACATACGCCTCGCACGTGAACTTGGTGTGCGGCGTGATCGTACCCGGCTTCGCCAAAACCTGGCCACGCTCAACATCGTCCCGCTTCGTGCCCCGAAGCAGAACGCCGATGTTGTCGCCCGCCTCGCCCTGATCCAACAGCTTGCGGAACATCTCGACACCCGTGCACGTCGTCTTCGTCGTCGTGCGGATGCCGACAATCTCAACTTCCTCGCCGACCTTGATGATCCCGCGCTCAACACGGCCCGTCACCACCGTGCCGCGGCCGGAAATCGAAAATACGTCCTCGATCGGCATCAGGAACGGCTGGTCCTTCGGACGCTCCGGCTGCGGCACATACGAGTCAACCGCATCCATCAGCTCCAGGATCGACTGCTTGCCCAGCGTCTCGTCGCCGCCTTCCAACGCGAACAATGCCGAACCCTTCACGATCGGGATGTCGTCGCCGGGGAAGTCATAGCTCGACAGCAACTCCCGCAGCTCAAGCTCAACAAGCTCAAGCAACTCAGGGTCGTCAACCTGGTCGACCTTGTTCATGTAAACGACGATCGCCGGAACACCAACCTGCCGCGCCAACAGGATATGCTCCCGCGTCTGCGGCATCGGGCCGTCCGCCGCCGACACAACCAAGATCGCGCCATCCATCTGCGCCGCGCCCGTGATCATGTTCTTCACGTAGTCGGCGTGACCCGGGCAGTCCACGTGCGCGTAGTGACGGTTCCCCGTCTCGTACTCAACGTGCGCCGTCGATATCGTAATGCCCCGCGCCTTCTCCTCAGGCGCCTTGTCAATCTGGTCAAACGGGACGAACGAGGCACCGCCGACCTCCGCAAGCGTCTTCGTAATCGCCGCCGTCAGCGTCGTCTTGCCGTGATCAACGTGACCAATCGTGCCAACGTTGCAGTGCGGCTTCGTCCGCTCAAATTTCGCCTTCGCCATTGTCGTCGCTGCTCCGTTCCCTGTGTCTTCTCGCTTTACCCTACCAGCCTTTGCCGGACTTCTTCCGCAATCTGCTGTGGCACTTCCGCGTAACTCTCGAATTCCATGTGATATTGCGCGCGGCCCTGGCTCATGGATCGCAACGTATTGACGTAACCGAACATGCTCGCCAACGGCACCAACGCCGTGATCACGCGCGCGATCCCCCGCTGATCCATACCCGATACCTGTCCCCGGCGACTGTTGAGGTCGCCGATGATGTCGCCCATGTATTCCTCGGGCGTCACCACTTCGACCTTCATCATCGGCTCCAGAAGCTTCGGGCCGGCCTTGTTCATGCCTTCGCGGAACGCCGCGCGTGACGCGATTTCAAAGGCCAAGACGCTGGAATCGACGTCGTGGGAGGCGCCATCCACCAGTGTTACCTTGAAATCAATGACCGGAAAACCGGTCAATGTGCCCGACTCGCGCGCCAATTCCAGGCCTTTCTGGACGCCCGGTATATACTCTCGCGGCACCGATCCGCCGACGACGGAACTCTCGAACTGGAACCCGGAGCCCGGCGGCAACGGATCGAAATGCAGCTCGATGCGGGCAAATTGTCCGGCGCCGCCCGTCTGCTTCTTGTGGGTGTAGTCCACCTCGCAGTGCCGGGAAATGGTCTCGCGGTAGGCCACCTGCGGCGCGCCCACATTGGCGTCCACCTTGAACTCCCGCTTCATCCGGTCGACCAGGATTTCCAGGTGAAGCTCGCCCATGCCCTTGATCACGGTTTGGCCGCTTTCCGGGTCGGACGTAACACGGAACGACGGGTCTTCGCTGGCCAACCGCGACAGCGCTATTCCCATTTTTTCCTGGTCGCCCTTCGTCTTCGGCTCGACCGCGACCTCGATGACCGGATCGGGAAATTCCATCCGCTCCAAAATCACCGGATGCTTGGGATCGCACAAGGTGTCGCCGGTGGTCGTTTGCTTGAGGCCGGCAAGCGCCAGGATATCGCCGGAACGCGCTTCCTTGATGTCCTCGCGCGAATTGGCATGCATCAGAAGCATGCGGCCGACACGTTCCTGCTTATCCTTGATGGTGTTCCGGATCATTTCGCCGGACTTGACGACACCGGAATAGACACGGATGAAGGTGAGGCTTCCGACGAACGGATCGGTCATGATCTTGAAGGCGAGCGCCGCGAACGGTTCCTCGTCAGAATTGTGGCGCTCGATCTCGTCTTCGCTGCCGTGCTTGATTCCCTTGATCGCGGCCACGTCCGTGGGCGCCGGCAAATAGTCGACGACGGCATCCAACAGTGGTTGCACGCCCTTGTTCTTAAACGCGGTGCCGCACACGATGGGTACGAAGATGCCGCCGGTCGTCCCCTTGCGAATGCAACGGATCAGCGCAGCCTCATCGGGCTCATCACCTTCTAGATAGGCCTCCAAGACCGCCTCATCCAATTCGACGGCGGTTTCGACCAACTTTGTCCGGTACTCTTGGGCTTGCGCCGCGAGTTCGGATGGAATGTCGCCAACGACGAATTCGGCGCCGAGCGTCTCTTCTTTCCAGATGATGCTCTTCATCCGTACCAGATCGACGACGCCCTTGAAGTCCTGCTCGGCGCCAATCGGCAATTGCAAAACAACGGGTTCGGCGCCAAGGCGCTCGCGGATCATATCAACGCAACGGAAGAAATCCGCGCCCATTCGATCCAACTTGTTGACGAAACAAAGACGCGGCACGCCATACTTGTCGGCTTGGCGCCAAACCGTTTCCGATTGCGGCTCGACGCCGGCGACGCCGTCGAACACGGTAACCGCGCCGTCGAGAACCCGCAGGCTGCGCTCCACCTCGATGGTAAAGTCCACATGCCCGGGCGTGTCGATGATGTTGATATGGTAGTCGCGCCATGTGCAGGTGGTGGCGGCGGATGTAATGGTAATGCCGCGTTCCTGCTCCTGCTCCATCCAGTCCATCGTGGCGGTGCCCTCATGGACTTCGCCGATCTTATAGGACCGCCCGGTATAGTAGAGGATGCGCTCGGTCGTCGTCGTCTTGCCGGCATCGATGTGCGCCATGATGCCTATGTTGCGATAGCGATCGAGTGGAATTGTACGAGGCATGGCTCTTAAGTTTCCTGGATCCACTACCAGCGATAGTGCGAGAAGGCCTTGTTGGCCTCCGCCATGCGGTGTGTGTCCTCGCGTTTCTTCACGGCCGCGCCGCGACTGTTCGCCGCGTCCATGAGTTCGCCCGCGAGGCGCTCGACCATCGTATTCTCCGAACGCTTGCGCGAGATGTCGACCAACCACCGAATCGCCAACGACTGCCGCCGCATGGGGCGAACCTCGACGGGAACCTGGTAGGTGGCGCCACCGACACGACGTGACCGCACTTCCACCTGTGGCTTCACGTTTTCGATCGCCTCATGAAAAACCTTCAAGGGATCTTGATGGGTTTTCTTCTCGATCACGTCGAACGCACCATAGACGATACGTTCCGCCACCGACTTCCTGCCCTCGAGCATCAAGCCGTTCGTGAACTTGGTAAGGACGACGTCCCCATACTTGGGGTCGGGATGAATCTCTCTAACTTCGGCTGCGTGGCGGCGTGACATGACGACAATCTCCTACTTCGGTCGCTTCGCGCCATATTTGGATCGCCGTTGCCGACGATTGGCGACCCCGAGCGTGTCGAGCGTGCCGCGGATGATGTGATAGCGAACACCCGGCAAATCCTTCACGCGTCCGCCGCGGATCAGAACGACCGAGTGCTCCTGCAGGTTATGGCCGACACCCGGAATGTAGCTCGTGACCTCGAACCCATTGGTGAGACGGACGCGCGCGACCTTGCGCAGCGCCGAATTCGGCTTTTTCGGCGTGGTCGTGTAGACTCGCGTACAGACGCCTCGCTTCTGCGGACACTGTTCGAGCGCCGGAACCTTGTTGCGAACTGTCGGCGTCTTTCGCGCGCCGCGCACTAACTGATTAATCGTTGGCATGTGTCCGTTTCCGGAAATTCGTCCAGCTGCATCATCAACACAAGTGTGGCGTTTCGGCAATTTTGTTGCCGATAACGCCGACCTCGGGGAAAAGAAAAACCTACCCTTCCCAGCTCTTCAAAGGGCGGTCTTGCTACCCAGATATCATCGTTTGCTTTCGCGGACCGCGTTTGAACCGTTCAGTTCACCACCGACCCCTCAGCGACGAGACGCGCATACTATGGATGCTCCCCAAGCCAGTCAAGCGCCAATCCCATGGCGTGTCCCGCTTTCTTGGACGCGGGTTCGCACAATCGTCGTCGAAAGTCATCGGCGGTCGGATCAAGTCGATCCGACCGCTTTGACGGCCCTCTTGCGCGGAAAGCGCGCGAAAAAAGCAAGGCTTTACGTGGAAGCCTCTTGCTTCGTCGGCAACGTCGGTTCCGTCGACGCCGCTGACAATTGACGATCGCGTTCGGCTGCCATGCCGCGAAGCCTGTTCATGACGCTGCCCGTGCCGGCGGGGACCAGGCGTCCGACGATGACGTTCTCCTTCAAGCCGAACAGCGGATCGACCTTTCCGGAGACCGCCGCCTCGGTGAGAACGCGGGTCGTTTCCTGGAACGATGCCGCCGAGATGAATGAATGCGTCTGCAAGCTCGCCTTGGTGATCCCCTGCAACACCGGCAGCCCCTGCGCCGGTCTTTCTCCTTGTTTGAGCGCGCGCTCGTTGGTCTCGTCGAACTCCATGCGACCGACCTGTTCCCCGACCAGAAACGTGGTGTCGCCGGGATCCGTTATCTCGATCTTCTGCAGCATCTGACG
>JAHCKI010000154.1 GCA_026125865.1 Rhodospirillales bacterium | reverse complement strand
CAGGGTCACCACCTCGAAACCGTCCATGGCCGCTTGCAGGGCGCAGATGGGGTCGATCTCGGTCACTTGCACCATGGCGCCGGCGCCGCGCAACGATTGCGCCGAGCCCTTGCCCACGTCGCCATAACCGCAGACGACGGCGCGCTTGCCGGCCAGCATGACGTCGGTCGCCCGCCGGATGCCGTCAACTAGGCTTTCGCGGCAGCCGTACTTGTTGTCGAACTTGGATTTCGTGACGGAGTCGTTGACGTTGATGGCCGGGAACGGCAATTCGCCTCGCTCTTTCAACTGGTAAAGGCGATGCACGCCGGTGGTGGTCTCCTCGGTGACCCCGCGTATGGTGCTTTTCATGTGGCTGAACCAACCGGGGGAGGCGGCCATGCGGGTCTTGATCCGGGCAAACAGCGCTTCTTCTTCCTCCGAGCCGGGAGACGCCAGCACCGTTTCGTCCGCCTCGGCGCGCGCGCCCAACAGGATGTAGAGGGTGGCGTCGCCGCCGTCATCGAGGATCATGTTGGCGGTTTCGCCGCCGGGCCAGTGGAAGATCCGGTCGGCATAGTCCCAATATTCCTCGAGGGTCTCGCCCTTGACGGCGAACACCGGCGTTCCTTGCGCGGCGATGGCCGCCGCCGCATGATCCTGCGTCGAGAAGATGTTGCACGACGCCCATCGGACCTCGGCGCCCAGCGCCTGCAAGGTCTCGATCAGCACCGCGGTTTGAATGGTCATATGGAGCGAACCGGCGATGCGCGCGCCCTTTAGCGGCTTCTGCGCGCCGTACTCTTCGCGGCAGGCCATCAGGCCCGGCATTTCGGTTTCCGCGATCTCGATTTCCTTGCGGCCCCAGTCGGCCAGGGAAGGATCCTTCACCAAGCAGTCGGCAAAGGGTGCGCCGACGGTTCCGGCTGGTGCGCTCATGTGTCTTGCCTCGTTTTTAGGGATTGTCCAAACCAGGGAGTACTGCTGTCACGGTCAATGGACAGGAGTTAACGTCGGATCGTGCGCGGATCAAGGGCATCGCGCAGTCCGTCACCGAGAAAGTTCAGCGAAATGACGGTAACGAATATCAGGAGGCCCGGATAGAGAGCCAGCGCCGGCCGCGACCAGATCAGTTCCTGGGCATTGTTCAGCAGATTGCCCCAACTGGGAACCGGCGGGTGAATGCCCAGCCCGAGAAAACTGAGCACGCTTTCGAGCAGGATCATGTTGCCGGCCGCCAAGGTGGCGGCAACGATGATGTTGGTCGCCAGATTGGGGAGGATATGAACCAGGATGATGCGCGCGTTGCCGGCGCCTTGGGCGCGGGCGGCCTGGATGAACAATTGTTCGCGCAGGACGAGGGCAGCGCCGCGGACGAGGCGCGCGACGGTCGTCCAGCCGACCAGGGAGACGATGGCGATGATACGGTAGAGACCGATGCTTTCGGATGCCGCCAAGTCGGGAGGAACCCCGAGCTTTTCCAGGTCAAGCGCCGCCAGTACGATGAGCAGCGGCAGCAGCGGCAAGGCGATGATGGCGTCGGTGAAACGCATCAGGATGCTATCGAGACGTCCGCCGTAGAAGCCCGCCACGAGCCCGATGGCCGTGCCGATTATGGCCGACAAAACAGCGGCGGCGAGGCCGACCACAAGGGAAATGCGGCCGCCGTGCAGCAACCGCGCCAGCACATCGCGGCCCAGTTCGTCGGTGCCGAGCAGGTGAACGGCGGACGGCGCCGCGAACCGATTGAGCAGGTCCACGGCGCGCGCATCGACGGCGAGCGATGTTTCGATGAGGGGTGCGGCGGCCGAGCCCAATGCAAGCACCATCAAGACGATGGCGCCGCCCACGCCCAGCCGATGCCGCGTGAAGCGGCGTGCGCCATGGACGAACGGGGTGGGGACGCTCAGGGTTCGCTCTCCCGAAAAGAGATGCGCGGGTCCAAAAGCACATAGCCGATGTCGGCCAACACGTTGCCGGTCAGGGTCACGATGGTGGCGAACAGCAGGGCAACCAACGCCAAGTTGAAATCGTTCCCCATGATCGAATCGAAAATCAGTTTGCCCATGCCCGGATAGGCGAACAGGGTTTCAGTGACGAGCGCGCCGGAGAATAGATAACCGAAGTCGAGGCCGATGATGGTGATCATGGGGATCATGGCGTTGCGTAGCGCATGGGCGATCACGACGCGGCGTTCCGATAGCCCTTTCGCGCGCGCCGTCCGGATGTGATCCTGGCGCAGGGTGTCGATCATTGCGGCGCGGGCGTAACGAATTTGGGATCCGGCGCTGGCCAGGGTCAGGCTGAGCACCGGCAGGATCATGTGACGGACCTGGTCGCCGAAGCCGCCGGCTATGGTCATTCCGCCGGCGGGAAGCCAGCCCAGCGCGACGGCGAAGATCATGATGAGGATTAACGCCAACCAAAACGACGGCACTGAGATTCCGGCGAACGCGATGAAGTTGAGGGTGTAGTCCAGGCGCGAGTAGGGGCGGGCCGCGGCGGCGAATCCGGCCGGAAGCGCCAGAGCGATCGACAGCGCGAAGCTCATCCCCATGAGCACCGCCGTGTTGGCGAGCGCCGGCAGCAACACGTTGATCACGGGCAAGGCATGCAGGCGCGAATATCCCAGGTCACCGGCAAGAGCGGACCGCAGCCAACGGCCATACCGCTCGATGATTGGTTGGTCGAGCCCGTACAAGGCGCGCAATCGGGCCGCATCCTCCGACGTCATGCGCGGATTGGCGCTGATCATCAGGTCGGCGGGATCTCCCGGCATCAGCCCGATCAGTCCGTAAACAATGAACGACATGACGAGCAGGATGAGTGCCGAATGCAGGAGCCGTTCCGCGAGATAGCGAGCCATGGGCGGAAGGTTTATCACCTGACGGCCCCCAGGGACACGCGATCATGCACAAGCGCCCACAAGCGGGTTGCGCCGATTCCGCGAAAGCACGGTTCACCCCGTGCCCCGTACCCTCAATCGATCCGGGTCGGCTTCCGAAACCAGGTTTCGCCCGTGGCGGGCCGGATCACTCGGCCGCGCCCGCAGCGGCGGTCCGATGCGCCGTCTTGCCGTACAGCCCGTAATAGTACGCGATCGTTTCCCGCAATACCTCGCGCACCGGTATTTTGGGTGTCCAGTCGAGCAGGGCCTGCTCCCGGCTGATGTCCAGCATCCGGCGGTCGCAATCCTCGTATCCCGGACCATAGAACTGCGCGGACGTGACCTGCAGCAACGGGTGATGACGGTAGCCGGCGTCGCCACTCACTTCCGCCATGATGTCCCGCATCATGTGCGCGAGTTCGATCATCGACAGTTCGTTGGCCGGATTGCCGATGTTGAGGATGGTGTTGAGGGCGTGTTCCGGACGATCGAGAACGGCAAGCGTGGCATCGATGGCGTCGTGAATGGAGGTGATGGTGCGACGGGCATGTCCGCCGTCGACGATCTCCAAGGGTTCGCCAAGGAGCAGCGCGCCTAGGAAGCAAGCCAATACCCGCGGCTTCCCCTCGCCCTCCAGGCCACGAATATAGTCCATGCGTGGACCAAAGAAATTGAACGGACGAATGATGACGAACGGGAGGTTTCGTTCTTTGTGATAGGCGTAGATCAGCCGCTCCATCAGCTGCTTGGCGGTTGCGTAACTCCATCGCTGGTTCTGGGTCGGGCCCATGAGCAACGGCGTCCGCTCCGCATCCAGTTCATAGAGGGCCGGTACGTCGTATTGATTGCCGGGTAAGTAGCTTGCGATTGTCCGTCCATACACCTCGCTGGTCGAAAAGTGGACCAGGGGTTTGCCGGCGTCGGCGGCCATTTCGACGATATGATAGCCGTCGATGAAATTGGTGTAGATCGTAAGCAGTGGTTCGGTATTGTATTGGGACGGATTGCAGACGGCCGACAGATTGATGATCCAGTCGGCCCAGGCCACATCTTCCTGCAACTGATTCCTGAAGGCCGGATCCGCCACGCTGTGTTGACGGAACACCAGCTTGCCCTGATCGACGTGCGAAGCAATTTTGTCCCGATTAAGATCCCAACCGACGATCTCCGTCCTGCCATCGGCGACAAGACGATCGAGTAAGTGACTTCCGATGAAACCGCTAATTCCGAGAATGAGCAGTCGCCTTGATCCCTTGAGCGACGACATACAACCTCCAATAGACTTCAGGTTCTTGTTTTGGTGGTAGTATAGACCAATAGTCGTGAACTGGCTACAATTGAAATGGTATCGTGAAATGGTATCGGGTGGCCGTGGATTTCAAGCCCGCGTCGAGGCAATGGCCAAGCCGATGATCTCGCTTCGGGATACCACTGATTTAGGAAAACCACGCGAACGTTGTGTGAGCGATCATCGCTACCTTTACCCTTGCGGTAACGGGACGATCATGCAATCATGTCTAGAAAAATGGCTTGGCGGGACTGCTACATAAAAGTGTAAATTCACCTCTCAACCAACACGAACGAACATTTTCGACGTACAGGGCTAAAATGGCGCGCGACTTGGCTGGTACGGCCAAGTGGGCATGACGCCATAGAGCGCGGCGGCGGTGAGTTTGTTGTTAATCTAATGATTGGCAATCGACAAGGGTTGTGAATGCTTGCTGTGGTTAGGCGGCTAAGATCAAGGCAAAGGGGAGCCCGATAGCGACAATGGTGAAGAAATCGGCGAATAACCCGCTCAACAAGGCGATGTCGGAGGCCCGGCGGGGATTGATGATCGCCGCTGCATTCAGTTTTTTTCAGAACCTTTTGGTTCTGGTGATCCCGCTCTATTTGTTTCAGATTTACGACCGGGTCGTCGCTACGGGGCGGGTCGAAACGCTGGTCGCGCTTACCGTTATCGCCATCTTCGCGCTGTTGATCATGGGCGTCCTGCACCTGTTGCGGGGACGCATCCTCATGCGCATAAGCACCTGGATCGAAAGTACGTTGGGAGCCAGCGTCATTTCGGCGACCGTGAGTGCTGCCATAACAGGCCAATCGGTTGGCACCGAAGGTCTTCGCGAACTCGGTCAGATACGCAACTTTCTCGCCAGTCCGGCCATGTACCCGGTGTTCGACGCGCCTTGGACGTTCATCTTCATCGCCGTCATCTGGGGAATGCATCCGTCGCTCGGTGTCTATGCGATCGTCGGCGCTGTGGTCCTTCTGGTGTTGGCGGTCATCGGCGGGACAGTGACCAAGAAACCCCTGGAAGAGGCCAATCGTCTGAACATGAAGGCGTTGGAAGGCACCGGGGCGGCCATGCGCAATGTCGAAGTCGTCCAGGGAATGGGCATGCTGTCCGCCGTAATCCGCCGCTGGAACAGAAACATCGAAGGCATGGAAAAGCACATGATGGTCGGAACCGACCGCAGCGGCTTTTTCACGGCGGCGACGGTATTCTTCCGTCAGTCGTTGCAGATCGGCATCCTCGCCGTGGGTGCCTGGCTCGTTATTCACGGGGAAATGAGCGGTGGCGGGATGATTGTCGGCTCCATCCTTCTTGGTCGCGCGCTCGGTCCGGTGGAGCAGGCGGTTTCGTCCTGGAAAGGATTCGTCAACATACGCACCAGCTTCCAACGCTTGCAGAAGCTTCTCGAATCCTGGCCGGAAGAAACACAGACGACGCAACTCCCTGCGCCGGAAGGGCGCGTAGCCTTCGAGCAAGTGGTTTTTGCGCCGCCGGGTGCTAGCGAAGCCGTCCTCAAGAATGTGGGGTTCGAACTTCCGGCCGGCGAGGTCATGGCCGTCATCGGGCCGTCGGCCTCGGGCAAATCCACATTGTGCCGCCTCATGGTGGGGATTTGGATGCCGCGAAGTGGACATGTGCGCCTCGACGGCGCCGATGTCTATCGGTGGAACAGAGAAGACTTCGGCAGGTATGTGGGCTACTTGCCTCAGGATGTTGAACTTTTCGCCGGCAGCATCCGAGACAACATTGCCCGCATGCGGGATGGCGTGTCCGATGAGGCCGTGGTCGAGGCAGCCTGGCTCGCCGGCTGTCACGATATGATCCTGCAATTCCCCGATGGCTACGATACCGAAGTTGGTCCCGGTGGCACATCCATCTCTGGCGGCCAGCGGCAACGAATTGGTCTCGCTCGCGCAGTGTTCGGGTCGCCGAAACTGATCGTGCTCGACGAACCCGACTCCAACCTGGACCAGGAAGGCGAGGCGGCGTTGGTGCAGGCCGTTCGCCTGTTGAAGGAGCGGGGCAGCA
>JAHCKI010000153.1 GCA_026125865.1 Rhodospirillales bacterium | reverse complement strand
GCAAATGCGATGGCTGCAATGCCATAAAGGCGGAATCGCTTTTCGGCGGCATACCGACGCTTCAGGCTATTTTCGACAGCCAGTGAAGTTTTTCGCTTGGTAGCGATGCTACCGCCTGTGTTTTCGCTCGTTGCCGGGTGATCAGTCATATTGCTCTCGGTATTTCTTCACGACCAGAAACGCGATCAAATTTAGAAACAAGGTTAGAACGAACAGCACCAGCCCGAGCGCGAATGCCGCCAAGGTCTTCGGGCTATCGAACTCCTGATCGCCAACCAGGAGAGTAACGATCTGAACGGTAACGGTCGTTACGGCTTGCAACGGATTGGCCGTCAGGTTCGCCGCGAGGCCGGCGGCCATGACCACGATCATGGTTTCGCCAATGGCGCGCGAGATGGCCAGGAGCAAGCCGCCGATGATGCCGTGCAATGCGGCCGGCAGTACGACCCGCTTAATCGTTTCCGACTTTGTTGCGCCAAGACCATATGATCCCTCGCGCATGGCCTGTGGCACCGCGCTGATCACGTCATCGGACAGCGACGACACGAACGGGATAATCATCACGCCCATGACCAGACCGGCGGCGAGCGCACTTTCGGACGAGATGACGACCCCGAGAATTCCCTCGCCGACATCTCGCATGAAAGGTGCCACCGTCAGCGCGGCAAAAAAGCCGTAAACAACCGTGGGGATTCCCGCGAGGATCTCAAGCACCGGCTTGACGATTGCTCGGACCTTAGAGTGCGCGTACTCGGACATGTAGATGGCGGCTAAAAGCCCGATGGGGCCGGCGACGCACATGGCGATGAAAGCGATTAGCAAGGTCCCGACCATCAGGGGGATCATGCCGAACAGACCGGTCGCGCCCACCTGATCGGCGCGCAAGGCTGTTTGCGGGCTCCATTCGAGACCGAACAGGAAGTCGGTCGCCGAGATCATCGTGAAGAAGCGGCCAGCCTCGAACAGGAGCGACATCACGATCCCGACCGTGGTCAGAATGGCGATCGTCGAACACGCGATAAGGACGATCCGGATGACCCGTTCGACCTGATTGCGGGCTCTCAAATCGGGGCTGATGAAGCGCCGGCCGAACGTCAATCCGGCGACCGCCAGCGCCAGGACGACCACCGCCAAGGCGATTTTGCTCAACAGGTGCAGATGGTTGTAGTAGTCCGCTTGCGCCTGAAGCTCGGGACTGACCTCGGTGCTGACGATATTGCCGCTGGCCAGATTCCGTATGTCATTGACCAGGAGTCCAAGCCTCGACGGTGACAAATTTTGCGCGTCTTGGGGAAGGCTCGAAACGAGAAGCGACTTAACCAGCGACGGTTCGATTGCGATCCAAAGAAAGAAAACCAATAGCGCCGGGATTCCGCACCAGAGCGCCACGTAGTATCCGTAATACCCGGGCAGCGAGTGCAGGTTGCGCGCCTTGCCGGACACCATCGCGAGCGCGCGCGATCGCCCCATGTAGAATCCGATGATGGTCAGGAGCAGCAGTGTCGCAACGATGATCCACAGCGGCATTTTTCGCATCCAAAATACGTCGAGCCAGGAGCATTCATCGAAACCACCTGACTGCCGGTGATTTGGAGGAATGCCGGCGGCAACAAAAACAAAAAAATCGTCGCGTGCAAAGTCCACCGGGGACGCAAGGTCCCCGGCGGATTTCATGTTTTATTACATGGATACGTTGTTGGTGAAGCTTGTCGCCTCTTCGCGCACTTTTTCGTGCTCGTCTTCGGGCATGGGGATCAAGCCCTTGTCCACCAGATACCCTTCGGGGCCGGTTGCATTGTCGCTGGTGAACTCGCCGACGTATTCGGCAATACCGGGAATGGTGCCTACGTGCGCCTTCTTGACGTAGAAAAACAGCGGACGCGACACCGGATATTTCCCCGAAGCGATGTTTTCGAAGGTCGGATCTTCGCCCTGGATGTTGCTGCCCTGAATCTTCTCGGCGTTCTGATCCAGGAAGCTGAAACCGAACACGCCGAAAGCATGGTCATTGGCTTCGAGCTTGCGAACGATCAGCACGTCGTTTTCGCCGGCTTCCACATAGGCGCCGTCTTCGCGGATCGAGTGACAGATGGCCTTGTATTTCTTTTTGTCGGCCTTCTTGAGGTCTTTGACCCAATCGTACGTCTTGCAGCCGCCTTCCATTGCCAGCTCGGAAAAGGCGTCACGGGTGCCCGAGGTCGGCGGCGGGCCGAGAACCTCGATCTTGATGTCCGGGAGCGAGGGATCGATTTCGTTCCATTTTGTGTACGGATTTGGCTTCAATTCACCCGCCTTGTCACCGGGCACATCCTTGGCGAGCGCCAAGTAAATCTGCCGCAACGTGATCTTCATTTGCGGGGCCGCCTTGGAATTGGCGACGACGATGCCATCATACCCGATCTTGACTTCGGTGATTTCCTTGACGCCGTTCTTGGCGCAGGTCTCGACCTCGGACTTCTTGATGGCGCGTGAGGCATTGGTGATGTCCGGGTGTTCGGTACCGACGCCAGCGCAAAAAAGTTTGAAACCACCGCCGGATCCCGTGCTTTCGATCACCGGGGTTTTGAACTTCGTGGTTTTTCCGAACTGCTCGGCGACGGCGGTCGCGAAGGGATACACCGTCGACGAACCGACAATCCGGATTTGATCGCGCGCTTCAGCGGCACCCGCAATCGCCATGGTGGCTAGAGCGGCTAAAGCGAAGGTCTTACTGCTCATTGGGTACTCCCGTCCCATAGGAGGATTGGTTATGAGCACGCGGCGCGCGGCCAACGCCGGGTCCCAGCGTGCCTTGGCTGGACCATAATCGCCCTTGGCGTAACGATAATGACAGAAATATTACGGTTTTATGACAAGGATGCCGGTTGCAATCCCGACGCGTTATACCGACAGGTCAATACCTCCGACCGTTGGTATTGTTCTTCTCGGGAGGCTCCACCGATGGAAGAAGTACATTGATGGTACTACCGACACCTTCCTTGCTTTCGACCTTTAGTTGTCCACGGTGGCGATTGACGATGTGCTTTACGATCGCCAAGCCGAGGCCGGTCCCTCCCAGCTTGCGTGATCGGCCGGCGTCGACGCGATAGAAGCGCTCCGTTAACCGCGGCAGGTGGACTTCGGGAATGCCGGGACCTTGATCCCGGACCTCAATGGAAACGCCGGGAACGCCCGCTCCCGGAATGGCCTTCACGCCTCGTACCGTGACCATGACGGGCGTGTTTTCGCGCCCGTATTTCAGCGCGTTGTCGACGAGATTGTGGAAGACTTGAACAAGCTGGTCGCCGTCGCCGACGACCGTCGAGATGTCAGGGGGGCAGTCGATTTGAATGGTCATTCCCCGTTTTTCGGCGCGGATGCCGAGGGTGGCCTCGATGCCTTCCAATATGTCGGCGACATCCACCTTTCCGCGCGGCGGAACATGCTCATTGATCTCGACCCGGGACAGGGACAGCAAATCGTCGATCAAGCGCGCCATGCGCTGCGCCTCGGCGCACATGATCGCCAGAAACCGGTCCTGGGCTTCCACGTCGCTTTTTGCCGGACCTCGCAGCGTTTCGATCATCCCCAGCAGCGCCGCCAATGGCGATCGCAGCTCATGGCTGGCGTTGGCCACGAAGTCGGCTCGGCTTTGCTCCGCCCGTTTCGCGCGGGTTTCGTCGTGAAGCATCAACAGAACGGCCGGGCGCGTCGGGTCGTCGTGATGCGGCAGGCGCGTAACATTCAAGGTAAAGGTCCGATGCACGGGCACCGGCAGGGTGATCTCCTCGCTGAGCGCGGGAACGCCCAAAAACACCGTATCGACCGCCGCCAGGACCGCCGGGTGACGGAGAGAGAAAGCGAGATCGCGGCCGGGGCGTCCGATGCCCAAAAGGTCGCGGGCGGCTCGGTTGAGGCCGACGATTTCCCGCGTGTTGCCAATCAACATGACTGGTTCCGGAAATACCTCGACGATGTCCTCGGGGAGTCCTTTCAGCGGCGGTACGGCGGGAACGGCGTGCTTCGGGGGCAGGGGGTGGACGCGCTTGGTGAACCACCATCCGCCGGCGGCGGCGGCTGCAGCGACGCTTATGGCCGAAATCGTGCTGATTTCATCGATGGCAGCCAGCACGAACAGAAGAACCGCGCCGGGAGTGAACGCCAATGCCAAGGCTTCGTGATCGGTGAGGCGTGCCGGTCCCATGGATCGAACCTCAAGTAGGTGTCACTAGAACGCAACCATCGAGCGCAAGCGCGCCTTCGCATGTGACTTCGGCGGACGTTTTGGCCGGTTCAGCTCAGGCTGGCCCGTGGCTCACCCTTCGGCAGGCTCACCCTTCGGCAGGCTCAGGATGAGGTTTTGTATTTCTTAATAAGGAGAAGTACCTCATGGTGAGCCTGTCGAACCATGAGCCGAATGTTGCCTGAGTCTCCGTAGGCCCCATGTATCCGACCGTCATATGCGATAGCCTTGCGATAGACACGTATCGCGACTACCGTCGTCGGGTCAATGCGGATGGACTCCGTCGTCGCGGCGAGCGCGGCATCGTCGGTTTAGTGGACGAGCGCTTCTTCCGCTGATGCCCGCATCAATTGGCCCTCTGTGACGATGCGGTTGCGCCCGGTTTTTTTGGCCATGTACAGGGCCTGGTCAGCGCGATCGATAAAGTCGCGTATGGCTTCTTCCTTTCGCATCAGCGCCAAGCCGATGGAAACCGTTACTTGTCCCAGCTTTTCGCCGGTTCGGCGATGGATGAGTGGCTTGTTCGCGACTTGGTTGAGGATTCTGTCTGCAACCAGCATTCCGCCGTCGGCGGCGGTGTTCGGAAGGATGACGGCGAATTCCTCGCCGCCATACCGGGCGGCGGTATCGCGATCCCGAATGCTTTGCTTCAGGATCTTGGCCAAAAGCTTCAACACCTGATCGCCAACTTGATGCCCGTAGGTGTCGTTGAATTTCTTGAAATGATCAACGTCAAGAAACAGGAGCGTTAAATCCTGACCCGTCTCCAAAGAATTTATAGCCGCTTTTTGCAGTGTTGAATCGAAAAATTTACGGTTCGCCAATTCGGTCAACCCGTCGATGAAACCTTCCTTCCGCGTATTTTCAAGATCTTCGCGCAGCTTTTTAACTTGCTCGGAAGACTCACGGACCCGATTTTCGAGATCTCGATTTTGCTCGGCCATCGCTCGCGTTTCTTGCAGGAGCCGCCGAACGATTTGTCCCAGCTTGCCTGATTGGGCTTCTTGGGCCAACTCCCCGGAAGCGGTTACCAGGGACTTACCGTACGCGACGGCTTGTTCATCGGTCTTGTCGAGTATGCTTAGCACTGATTCCAATTCGGTTTCGACCTGCTCGGCCATTAACTGATATGGAACCATGTCATCCTGGTTGGCGCAGAATTGAGCATATAGGTCGGCGTTTCGTTCCTCGGTAAACTCGATGTTTCTTTCGATCAGCAGGTTCAGGACCCGATTGAGTTCCGGATCAGTCTCCGTGAAATAGAGGTACCACACCGCAAAATTGTTGGGTTGGGGCGGGATGTTTCGATTTTCCATTTCCGAAAGGGCCAGCTCCGCAAATTCAGCGGCCTTTTCTGGTGATTGATCGTAGAACACGGAAACCTCCTAGTAGAAACGCGCGCGCCAACGACCCGCTAAGGTAACGGGAAGCGTGTAAGAATCAACTAATAAAAGGCGAAAGAATCAAGTCATCAACCGCAATGATGGCGCTCTGAAAAGGGAGTTTATCCGGGAAGTGTTGAATAATCGTAACCGTCAAAGCATTGTCCGCGATTGGCGGCTGTGCGCACGGCAGGCTCTGGCTGCATTCGGCTTGAGCCTCATCGGGCTCAAGCACACACTTCGTGTAAGTGGTGGTCGCCCTGGCACGGCACCGCGTTTAGGGTAGTGACGGGTATTCGGAGCGATGCAGGGTGTTGAAAGTACGCGGCCTCAAGCGTGTTGGCCTCGGGCCGATCGACCTCAGTATCGGCCCCGGCGAGTGTGTCGCGCTGTCCGGTCCGTCGGGGGCCGGAAAGACTATGCTGCTGCGCGCCATCGCCGACCTTGATCCCAATGACGGCGATGTCAGAATCGAAGGCGTATCGCGTGAGCGCGTACCGGCGCCGCACTGGCGCCGGCGCGTCGTCTACGTCGCAACGGACGCGGCTTGGTGGACCGATCGGGTCGGCGCCCACTTTCTGAATGAGG
>JAHCKI010000152.1 GCA_026125865.1 Rhodospirillales bacterium | reverse complement strand
TTTCATCGGTCGCCACATCGCCACCGAAGTGACAACCCAGAAGTCCTGTTTCAAGGACCCACCACCAACCGAAAGTGCAGGTGCGCGTCAAACATCCAAATTCGCCACTTTCAGGGCATTTTCTTCGATGAATGTGCGGCGGGTCTCGACCACATCGCCCATCAATGTCGAAAACACCTCCTCGGCATCATCCGCATGCTCCACCTTGACTTGCAGCAGTGAGCGCGCCTCGGGGTCCAGTGTCGTCTCCCACAATTGATCGGGATTCATCTCGCCGAGGCCTTTATAACGTTGGATGGCGATGCCCTTCCGCCCCAGTTCCATGACCGTATCGAACAGGGACACCGGCCCCGTGATGCGGTTCTCCTTGTCTTTAACCACAAGAGTCCCGTGCTTGGCATAGTGGGCCTGCAATTCACCAGCCATCGCGTTAAGGCGCCGCGCCTCAATTGAATCGATCACCGCGGCATCGATGACGTAATTCTCGCTCACACCTCTGAGAGTGCGCTTGAAAACGAAGCCACCTTCGGCAAGCGGTTCTCCCCGCCAGCCTCTATCGGCTTCAGCCTCAAGAGCATCAAGGCGAACCGCGACATAGTTGGCGGCCTGCGACGCTTGCTCGTGATCGGACAACACACCGAGATCGAGCGCGGCAGAGATCGCCACCTGCTCGATCACCTTCAAAGGCAGATGGGCGGCGAGCCTCACCAATCGCGCCTTGATCAAGCGGGCATCAAACACCAGTCGCTGCAAATCCTGCCCCGCGATTTGTCCACCCGAATACGTGGTATACACGGCGCTATCGTCGATGACGCCGCCTGAAAGGTGGCTTTCGAGCGCCGCGTCATCTTTAAGGTACACCTCGCTGGACCCACGTTTGGCGCGGTAGAGTGGCGGCTGCGCGATATAAAGATAGCCGCGTTCGATTAGCTGCGGCATCTGCCGGAAGAAAAAGGTCAGAAGCAAGGTCCGGATGTGGCTGCCGTCCACATCCGCGTCGGTCATGATGATAATACGGTGATATCGGCATTTATCCGCATCGAAATCCTCGCGACCGATACCGGTCCCGAGAGCCGCGATCAACGTGCCGATTTCCGCGGAACCGAGCATCTTGTCAAACCGTGCGCGTTCGACATTGAGGATTTTTCCACGCAGCGGGAGGATTGCCTGGTTGGCGCGATTTCGCGCCTGCTTGGCGGAGCCGCCCGCAGAATCGCCCTCGACGATGAACAACTCGCTCTTAGCGGGATCCCGTTCCTGGCAATCCGCGAGTTTTCCCGGTAGCGACGCCACGTCCAACGCACCCTTGCGGCGCGTCAACTCTCGCGCCTTGCGGGCCGCCTCGCGCGCCGCGGCGGCCTCGATAATCTTCGCCACCACCTTCTTCGCTTCCCCCGGCTTTTCCTCGAACCAACGGTCCAATTGCTCGCCGACGACACCTTCAACCACCGCCCGAACCTCAGAAGAAACCAGCTTGTCCTTTGTCTGGGACGAGAACTTTGGATCAGGCACCTTGCATGACAGGACGCAGGTCAGGCCCTCGCGCGCGTCATCGCCGGAAATCGACACTTTCTCCTTTTTTGCGATGCCCGAACTCTGGGCGTAAGCCTGAATTGTCCGCGTCAGCGCCGCACGAAACCCGGCAAGATGGGTTCCGCCGTCCTTCTGCGGGATGTTGTTGGTAAAACACAGCATCGTCTCGTGATAGCTGTCGTTCCACTGCATCGCCAATTCGACGATGGTGTCACCGCGTCCGCCGTCGACGGCGATGATCTCGCCATGGAGCGGTGTTTTCGATCGGTCGAGCCACTTGACGAAAGCCTCAAGCCCCCCCTCGTAGCACAAGTTCACGGTCCGCGGATCGACTGCACGATCATCGATCAAGCGCAGTCGGACTCCCGAATTCAAGAACGCCAATTCGCGCAAGCGATGTTCGAGAGTAGCAAAATCGAACTCCGTTTTAGAAAAAATGTTGGCGGACGGCAGGAACGTTATCTCGGTGCCGGTGCGTGGTTTGTTTTTTTCGGTCAATGGAGCGTCGCCCATGACGACCAAGGGTTTGTCGACCTCGCCATCGAAGAACCGCATGCCATAGGTCTTGCCGTCGCGCCAAACACGAAGGTCCATGCGTTCCGACAATGCATTGACGACCGAGATACCGACGCCATGCAGACCGCCTGACACCTTGTACGAGTTCTGGTCAAACTTTCCGCCGGCGTGCAGCCGCGTCATGATGACTTCGGCCGCCGACACCCCCTCCTCCTTGTGAATATCGACGGGAATGCCGCGACCGTTGTCGCGAACGCTCACCGATCCGTCACCGTTGAGCCTAACCTCTATGTCGTCGCAATGGCCGGCAAGAGCTTCATCGATGGCGTTGTCGACGGCTTCGTAGACCATGTGATGAAGACCGGATCCGTCATCGGTATCGCCGATATACATGCCCGGACGCTTGCGTACGGCTTCAAGCCCCCGCAAAACTTGAATGGATTCGGCACCGTAAGCTTCGCTGGCATTGCCACCACCAACTTCCGATTGGTTCATTGTCCGTTGCCTCTCATGGTCTTTGGTCCTCCGCGGTGATCATCTCGTTCTCCACGGAAAAAAACTGCGCGCGCCCGGCGAGCGCGCGAAAAAAGGTCGGATCGCTTCCAGTCAACCAGCTTTGAGCACCCATTCCCGACACCAGTTCCAACAGGGCGTGACGGTGACGGCTATCGAGATGCGCGGTAATCTCGTCCAGCAATATTACCGGCAAAGCGCCTCGGTCAGCCATCTGCAAGCGCGCACCACCGAGAACCAAGGCGATCAGTAGCGCCTTCTGCTCACCTGTCGAGCACATCTGAGCCAAACGACCCGAGCGTTTGTGTCGGACAACAAGATCGGAACGATGCGGACCGACGGTCGTAAACCCAGCTTCCGAATCGGCGCGGCGGGAATTCTCCAGTACTCCCCTTAGCTTTTCCTCGCAAGCGAGTGCCGGCTCGGACGAAAGCCAACCTTCGACCTGGCCCTCGATGTCGAGTTCAAGCCCCGGAAACGGTCCAGCCGGTTCGCCACATGTGGTTGACAGGCGCAACACGATTTCCCGACGCGCAGCCGCGATCGCAACGCCATTGGCCGCCATGAGTTCCTCCAGAGCCGCCAGCCAGGATGCATCGGTATGAGCGTCTCGCAGCAACTGTGCGCGCTCGCGCATGGTGCGTTCGTATGTATGCAGCCGTTCCGCATGGCCCGGATCAACGCCGAACACAAAACGATCGAGCAACCGGCGTCGACCGGAAGCGCCTTCGATAAACAATCGGTCCATATCCGGAGTCAGCCACACGACCGCCAACACTTCGGCCAGGGATGTCTGGCTTCGCTGGTTGACGCCATCGATGCGCACGACCCGTCGGTCTCGACCGCCGCCGCCGACCGCGCGGCCGGTTCCTATTTCGACAGTGCCGTTCGGCGTTTCCACATGGGCCGATACAGCCCATGCCACCGCCTCTCCGTCGCACCATCGACTGAGTTCATCCAAGCGCACCCGACGAAGGCCTCTACCCGGAGAAAGATACGATAACGCCTCAAGCACGGAGGTCTTGCCGCTACCGTTGGCACCCGTTAACACAACCGGCTCCAGAGCGACCTCAAGCCGCTGATGCGCAAAACAACGAAAATTTGTCAACGTAAGGCGACTTACGTAAACGCACCCTCTCACATCGTCGCCACGTGCCCGCACAGCCGCCCGTTCGTCGAGAATATTCAATCCTTCTAAAAATCGCGGTCCAAAACAGCTCACACCCGCATTGGCATAAGCACGTAGGTGGCGCTGGCATCGCCGACCTCCTGCAAGATTGTGGGAGAGCCGGCATCCGCGATCACGAAACGGGCGCTTTCACCTTCGATTTGCTGGGTGATGTCGAGGAGATATCGCGAATTGAAGCCGATCTCCAAAGGTGGACCTTCGTAGTGCACCTCGATTTCCTCGGTCGCGTTTCCGTACTCCGGACTGTGCGCCGACAGTATGAGCGAGCCGTTCGCCACCGAGAGTTTCACCGCACGCGATTTCTCGCTCGATATGACAGATACCCGATCGACCGCATCCGTGAACAATCGACAATTCACATCGAGTTGCTTGTCGTTGCCGGTGGGAATCACACGCAAATAGTCTGGGTACGTGCCATCAATCAGCTTCGATGTCAGGACCGCCGAACCACACGAGAACCGAATCATGGTCCCCGACATGGCCACAGTTACGTCGTCGGCACTCTCGTCAATAAGCTTTCGAAGCTCGGCAACAGTTTTTCGCGGCAAGATCACGCCGGGGATGCCGTCGGCGCCATTCGGCAATGGAACTTCGACGCTTGCTAGACGATGACCATCCGTTGCAACCGCCCGTAGTACCCTGACACCGCTGCGTTCAGCGGCATGGAGGTAGATGCCGTTCAAATAATACCTGGTTTCCTCCATCGAAATGGCGAACCGAGTACGATCGACTAACCCTCTCAACTCGCCCGAGGCGAGCCGAAATGTGTGCGGCAGTTCGCCTCCCGCCATCACGGGAAAATCCGAAGCTGGCCGACAAGGAAGCGAAAATCGCGAACGCCCACTTCGTACATACAACTTTTCCGCATCACCGTCGCCATCCAACATCACATCGGCGCCATCAGGAAGCTTGCGGACAATTTCGTAAAGGGTATGAGCCGGAACCGTGGTCGCACCAGCGACGGCAATGTCGGTTGAGATGGTCTCGACCACCTCAAGATCCATGTCGGTGGCGCACAAACTCAGTTGCCCCTCCGCCCCCTCAACCTTGACGTTGGAAAGGATCGGTATCGTATTGCGCCGCTCGACCACGCTTTGGACGTGTCCGAGTGTTTTGAGCAACGTCGACCGTTCAATGCTGAATTTCATAGTGCCTTGCGAAGTTTCATTCGACGTGAAGCGTTACGAATCATTCTTACTGCGGACAGCTACCCGATCCGCCCCACAGCTAGCCAAGGGTACTGCAATCCATAGCATCACAGAGATTTCGGCGCGTTAGCGGACGGGAGCTTCCGGTAGAGTAAATCAGTATACCAGAAGAGTTTATTCGGCGAAGCGATTTCCTGCTCACCCGGCATCGCACCGTTATGCTTCAATGCCGATGCAAGTTTCGGTTGATTGTCCGCAATCACCGGAAAGATCATTCACCGGGAAACCGGAAAGGCTGTACACCACCTCCCCGCCCGATCGGGACATTCCGATCGGGTTTTAGTTACCCAGCATTCGGCGCAGGAGTTCGACGTCTTCGGCGAAGGCACTGTCGCTTGCGATGAGCTCATCCACCTTGCGAACCGCATGCATCACGGTCGTGTGATCGCGGTTGCCGAATTTCCGGCCGATATCCGGCAAGGACTTGGACGTCAACTGCTTGGCGAGATACATGGCCACTTGTCGCGGCCGTGCCACGGAGCGAGCGCGTCGAGCCGAATGCATGTCGGAAACACGAATGTTGAAATGGGTTGCCACCTGCTTCTGGATTTCCTCGATCGTTACCCGTCGATCGGCGGCGCGCAGCAAATCCTGCAATACATCCTGGGTCGTCTCCAGCGTGATATCTCGGCCCACCAACTGAGCGTGGGCAACCACTCGGTTCAGCGCACCTTCCAATTCACGCACGTTCGATGTGATGCGATGGGCGAGAAACTCCATGACCTTGCGCGGTATCTCAACGCTCATTTGCTCCGACTTGGAGTGAAGGATGCCAAGGCGCAGTTCGAAGGTCGTTGCATGAATATCGGCGACCAGTCCGCAATTGAGGCGGGATTTCAACCGCTCCTGGATCCCGTCAAGGTCACTTGGTGACTTATCGGCGGACAACACGATTTGCCGCCTTTGGTCGACCAGGGCATTGAAGGTGTGGAAGAACTCTTCCTGGGTTGAATCCTTTCCGCTGATGAATTGCACATCATCGATCATCAGCACATCGACGGAACGAAACTGTTCCTTGAAATCGACGACATTCTGCTCCCGCAAAGCCCGGATGAACCGGTACATGAATTTTTCGGCCGAAAGGTAAATGATCGAACGCTTTGGTATCTGCCGACGCACCTCCCAACCGATGGCGTGCAACAAGTGGGTCTTGCCAAGCCCAACCCCACCATAGAGAAACAGCGGGTTAAAGACGGCACGCTCAGAGGATGCGATGCGTCGCGCGGCGGCGTAGGCAAATTCGTTGGGCTTGCCAAC
>JAHCKI010000151.1 GCA_026125865.1 Rhodospirillales bacterium | reverse complement strand
TCCATTTTCCATCGAACAATGCCCCCATTTTGATCAGCGCTTGCAGAAAGAAGGTGTGTCCATTGTACCGGAGTCAAGCGTCTCCTCCGATTGTGGAATCAATGATCGATACAAACTCTGCGCTTTACAGGGTCTGCCCGCCAAGGAGCGGACAGGCGCTGCATTCGTCACCGTCCGGGAACATATGCACCGATCTGGTCGTAGGCGGCGCGGATAAACGCGGCCAAGCGCTCGTCCGCCTCGGCGGTATCTTCATGGGCGCCAACCGCCGTAACGAGCCGGACCAGGGCGCCGTCGGTTCTGTTCTGGGTCAAGGCATCCCAGAAAATCATCCACTTGACACCATACTCGTTGGTCAGAATGCGTCCCCGCTGTTGAAACCAATAGTAGACGATCTGCGTCAGGGTGCCCTTGGCGATGACGACACGATTGAGGACCATCGATCCGCCGTTGCCGTCGACGTTGTCTACCCGACGTGTATCAATGTTCATCATCTCCCAGCCGCCGCCCGGGATACAGGAGCGTGGCGAGTGCGCCGAATGGCCTTTACGTTGCGATGAGTAGTAGGCGATATAGAAGTTCACCGGGGTGGTATCTTCAACGCGCTTGTAGTTCGCGTTCACATAGTCATCCAACTTGAGAGCGGTGAGGTAGACCTGCTCAATCGGCTCCTCCTGACCTCGCCAAACCCCGATACGCATTGGAAATGTGGCGAAATTCTTGCGGTCGGGAACGATCTCGGAACGCGCGGGGAGGATGAACGCGACGGCGGTCATGGCGACGAGCAGTCCCAGATTAAGGAGATAGGGTCGCGACAGCCGGAGGGCGCCGTTGCCGCCGTCACCGCCAACGGGAGCAGTATTCTGCCACTCGATATTGAGAAGATCCCCAAGCGATCCCGAGCGTCCGGACAAACGCGCCAAAATCCACGCTCCAAAGAACAGGAGACCCACGCCGAAAATGAAGATCACCCAACCTTCGAAGAAATGCAAAAATCCTTCCGCCGTCTCGATCCCGAAATACTCAACGATGATTCCGGTAACGGCGATACGGACGCTGTTGATGATGATCGTGATCGGACCTGTCGAAACAAATATCAGAATCTTTTGCCAGGCTTTGCCCTTATAGAGATAAGCGAGCAAAAACCCGAAACTCATGAGCGGGAACAGGTATCGCAAGCCGCTACAGGCTTCGACGACCTGTAGCTGGTAAATCCCAAGATCTATGACGTTTCCTTCCAGGAACACGCTAATCCCGAAAAGCCGGATCAGGTCCACGCCCAAGGTGGATGATATGAGCTGCATGTTGCTGGAAAGGCTACGATACAGAAAAGTGGGTAGAGGGATGACGAACACGAAATAAAGCAACGGCGCCCAGATTGTCATAACCGCGCGCCAACCGATGCAAGACAAAACAATGCCGAACAGAGTTATGATGAAACCATACTGAATGATGGTGTAGATGGTGCTGAGCTCACCAAACAAGCCCGCCGCCAAGCCGAGAGTGACAAAAAACACGCCAGCCCATGTCGGCGTGATTCCGGCTTCCGCCAACGCCGCTCGTTTCTGCCAGATCAACGCGGCTGAGATAGCCGGAATGAGGTAGGCGTGGCTGTATTCTTCCGCTTCCCAATTCTTGACCATGTTTTCGACGCCATCGAAAAAGAAGGCGACGCAAAGACCGACGGCTAGTAAAGCAGTTAACCACCAGCCAATGTTTGGTGATTGTGGAGAAACCGCTGTGCTGACTGTCATCCTGGCTCCTGTTGGAGGACTTATCCGATAGCGATCAGGCTGAACTGTAGCGAATGCCTAATTTAGTGACAAAATTGTGGTCGATACACCAAAACTCGCGAATAAACATTGCGTGAGTTTCAATACCTCACACCGGCTCGATGTGCAACCATTGCGGTTTTACCGTATGTATTTGCACCCGTCATGGTGTCTCAGCCGCCGTTGAGCAGGTCGTCGATACTCCTTTGGTCGACGATGGAGGCTCCACCATTGATGATCGACCCCAGTTGCGTGATGAGGTCGCGAAGCACTTGGCTGGCGTCGGCGGCGTTTCCCTCGGCCTGTTCGGGGATGTCCGCACGCGCGAGGGCGCACGCATGCTTCACTGACTTGAGGGCGACCCGGTTGGTTTGCGTCACCGTGCTGTCAAAAGCGCAGCGATAGCGGAGGGGAGCGCAGCGATACGCTTCATTCGCCAACTCTCCATAGGATAACCCGCTGTTTTCGAAGTGTTCGGGGTACGACATCGGCCACCACGCTTGCAGGTCCGATGCCAGTTCCGGCATCGTGGGCAGCATCTCCAAGAGCATAACCAATTCGTTGAAA
Organism: Rhodospirillales bacterium; assembly: GCA_026125865.1. Lineage (GTDB taxonomy): Bacteria > Pseudomonadota > Alphaproteobacteria > Rhodospirillales > Defluviicoccaceae > JADJXQ01. The sequence goes on along the minus strand of JAHCKI010000151.1, from coordinate 3,906 downwards.
TGATTGAGGTAATCGGTCGCCAACAAGGTTTCGGGATGGATGGGAAAACCATTGATTGCCGCGCGGACCCTCTCGCGCCGATCGTGCCGCGATGGTTCGGATGGGGGAGGCGGGGTCTTTTCGGTCATCACACTATCGAAGTCGTTTGATCCGCGTGCATCTGTCCAATGCCAAGAACTGGGAATCAATAATCCGGCATCATGCCGTCTCTGGCATATGTGGCTTGACGAACGTAGGATTATTCGCATTAAAGTCCCGTTAGCGGCCCATAGAAACTTGAGTGGCGATCAGGTTGAAATGCGACGCAATGATGCGATCGCAGGGCGGGTAGAAATGCGACGCGATTGCGCGCTCGCGGCGTAAGGCTTGTACCTTGCGCGCATTCTGGGCATTCTCCCGCATCCCTGGCCCGGCATCCCTGGCCCGGCATCCCTGGCAATGAGTGGTAACCATGAGTGACAAACGCGTCTACCTGTATGACTGCACCTTGCGCGACGGCGCGCAAACGCAGGGCGTCGACTTCAATCCCGCCGACAAGGCGGCGATCGCCGGGGCATTGGATGCGTTGGGCATTGACTACGTCGAAGGCGGTTGGCCCGGCGCCAATCCGACCGACAACGCGTTTTTTGCGTCGCCGCCCGCTCTGCAAAACGCGCGTCTCTCCGCGTTCGGTATGACACGCCGGGCGGGACGGAGCGCCGACAACGATCCCGGTTTGACGGCCGTTTTGACATCCGGCGCCGATGCCGCGTGTCTGGTCGGCAAGACCTGGGATTTCCAGGTGCGCACCGCGCTCGACATCGATCTCGAAGAAAACCTGCGGATGATCTCGGACAGCATCAAGCTGGCCAAGAACAAGGTGTCGGAAGTGTTGTTCGACGCCGAGCACTTCTTCGATGGCTACAAGGACAACGCCGAGTACGCCTTGCGTTGCCTCAAGGCGGCGCATGAGGCCGGCGCGCGATGGATCGTGTTGTGCGATACCAACGGCGGCACGCTTCCCCACGACATCGAACGAATCGTCGGGGCGGTGGCCGAGCATATCCCCGGTGAGCATCTTGGCATCCATTGCCACGACGATACCGGCAACGCGGTCGCCAACAGTCTGGCGGCGGTGCGTGCCGGCGCACGGCAGGTGCAGGGTACCCTGAACGGCCTTGGCGAGCGGTGCGGCAACGCCAACCTGGTCTCCCTCATTCCGTCGCTCGTCCTGAAAATGGGGTACGAAACGGGCTTGTCGGCCGAGGATATGAAGCGTCTCACCCACGCGTCGCGGCTGTTGGACGAGCGCCTCAACCGGCAACCGAACCAGGGCGCCCCCTATGTGGGGGAGGCCGCGTTTACCCATAAGGGCGGCCTGCACGTATCGGCGGTGGCGCGCGATCCCCGCTGCTATGAGCACATCAACCCGGAAACCGTCGGCAATCACCGCAGGATCGTCGTCTCCGATCAGGCGGGGCGCGCCAACATCCTGGCGCGGTTCAGCGATATCGGGCTGGAAATCGATGCGCGGGATCCCAAGGTCGACAATCTGCTCGAGGTCCTGAAGGAAAGGGAGTACGAGGGCTACGCCTACGACGGCGCCGAAGCCAGCTTCGAGTTGTTGGCCCGCCATGCCCTCGGTCAGGTGCCGGAGTACTTTCGGTGCAACAGCTTTCGCGTCATCGACGAGCGGCGCTGGGACGCCAAGGGCGACCTCAGAACGTTGTCGGAAGCGACCGTCAAGATGGATGTCGGCGGCAAGCAGTACATGACGGTGGCGGAGGGGAATGGCCCCGTCGACGCCCTCGATCATGCGCTCCGCAAGGTTCTCACCCCCGTTTACAGCCGGCTTCGCAATATTCATCTGGTCGACTACAAGGTGCGCATCCTGAACCCGGAGGCCAGCACCCGCGCCAAGACCCGCGTCATGATCGAATCGGCGTGCGGCGGAACGGGGCGGCGCTGGTCGACGGTGGGTGTCTCCACCAACATCATCGACGCATCCTACCGGGCGCTCCGCGACAGCATCGTCTATGTGCTGTTTCACGACGAACAGGATCGCCGCCGGAAGCCCGCGGCCTAACCGTCGAGCGTTCGATTTTGGCCGGAACGGACGCCAGCCGCGCCTCGCCGACGGAACCCGGTCCCGCGGTCGTTCTGGTGGAGCCGCAGCTGGGCGAAAACATCGGCATGGTGGCGCGCGCCATGTTGAATTGCGGGCTTGGCGATCTGCGTCTGGTGCGGCCGCGGGAGCCTTGGCCCAACGACAAGGCGCTGGCGGCATCCTCGGGCGCCGATTCGGTGGTGAACGCGGCCCGCGTGTTCGAAACCACGGCGGACGCCATCGCCGATCTCCGCCATGTCTATGCGACGACGGCGCGTCCCCGCGACATGACCAAGCGGACCCTGTCGCCAAGGCGCCTGGCCAGTGAACTGCGCGGCCAGGCGCGGTCGGGCGGCAGCAGCAGCAGCAGCGGCGTCCTGTTCGGCAAGGAATCCAAGGGCCTGCACAACGACGATATCGCGCTCGCCGACGCCGTCCTGACCGCGCCACTCAATCCGGCGTTCAGCTCCCTCAACCTGGCGATGATGGTCCTGCTCGTCGGCTATGAATGGTTCGTCGCCGGCGCCGAAATGACATCCCAAGCCCAAACCAGGCGCAAGGAAACCCGCCCCGCGACGAAACGGGAGTTGCTGGGCCTGTTCGAGCACCTGGAATCCGAACTGGACGCGTGCGGCTTCCTGCGAAACCGTGAAAAGCGCCCCATCATGGTCCGCAACCTGCGCAACATGCTCGGCCGCGCCGACCTGACGGAGCAGGAGGTCAGAACGCTGCGCGGCGTCATTTCCTGCCTCGTCACCTCCCGCGGCGGCCGCTGACCGAAGCACGAAGGAACGCCGAGGCGTGTTCCGGCGTGAAGGGTGAGTCAGCGACCGGACGATTGACGATGAGCTTGTGGCCGCGCGCCGACAAGCAGAAACCGCGCGGAGTCCAAGAGGCATAAGACCACCCGGAAAGCCGATCAGGATATCATCGACATCTACGTGACCGGCGCGGGGGCGTTCGGCGTCGGGGTCTTTTGGTCAGTGTATACATCTCAAATGTGAGCGCGCTGGTTCCCATTCACCGCGTCTGAACATTGGTTACTTGGGATCAATTCTCCATGCGTTAATCTACCAAAAGTTGATAATTTTTTACACAGTTTTGACGATTTTGATCGAGTTTTGCGCAGTTTTGCACACGCATACTGTGAATAAATACCTGTTTTCATTCATTTTGTGTCATTTTCCGCGTTCAGAGCGTATGCAAATGTATCCTTTTGTATGCAAAAACACCTTTAAGGTATTGAATTTGCTGAATTCAACTAAAGGCGGAAAATGCAGTCAAAGATGTGAGCGTAATACGCGACAAAAATCGTTCCCGCAACGACTCCCTACTCTAGACCCGATTGCCAAGAAACAAAAAGTGAACATAAAAGCAGCTCCCAGCCCTGTCAACCCCGTTTTCAGCCGGAGTCATCGCCCGATCCTTGCGGATCACACCGTCCTACCGGACCCGATCCATATACTGTCGAAAGGGAAGTAGCGCTGCAGCCAAACCATAGCGGCTATTATGTAAAAGCGATTCCTAATCTCCCAACTCCGGCGGTCGCTTACGCGTGCCTTGACGACAGAACCCTTACGACAAAAACCGAAAAGCGCGACGGACGGCTCCGGAAAGCAGGCAATCCAAGAAACATTCGCGCAATTAGGAATGACCACTTTTTTTGCCACAGCAACCACACAAAACAAAATTCAAGGAGAATCGTGTAGTGTGGTAACTCCCTGAGGGTTGTCTTTAACACGCTGAATCCATGAAAAAACGTTGAGGGTTGTGGATGCGTTTGACTCACTGAACGTTTATTTCATACTCAGTAATCGCTA
>JAHCKI010000150.1 GCA_026125865.1 Rhodospirillales bacterium | reverse complement strand
TCCCGCTCCCGCCGACACCGCGATCTTCTCGTCAACAACGAGCCGCTGATAAAGCCGGCTGGTGGCGTTTTCACCGAGAATATAGGACAAGACTTGCAGGGGATAGGCGTGCTCGGTTTCGCCCGCCAAGTAGCTTGGCGCAAGGTAAAGCCGCTGCCACACCGGTTGCCCCACGCGGGAATCGCTCATGCTCAACCGCCGCGCGGCCTGGTGCGGCGGTTCCGTCAAGAGCTCCCGCCCGTTCTCCGCCTCCTCCTTGGGAATGGCGCCATAGGTCTTTTCCGCCAAGGGCCGCAATTCGGCGGCGGTGATGTCGCCTCCGACAATCAGTATGGCGTTGGCGGGGTTGTACCATCGTCGATAAAAGGCGAGGACCGTCTCCCGGTTCAGCTCTTCGATCTCATGCTCCCAACCGATGACGGGACGGCGGTAGGGGTGATTCATGAACAGGGCTGCGTCCACTTGCTCATCGAGGAGCGCCGCCGGTTCATTCTCCACCCGTTGCCGGCGCTCTTCCAAAATGACGTTCCGTTCCGTCGCGACCTGCTCCTCCGACAGAGTGAGATTGCGCATGCGGTCCGCTTCCAGGGTCATCATTTCCTCGAGGCGGTCCTTGGCGATGGTCTGGAAGTACGCGGTATAGTCGAGAGACGTAAACGCATTTTCGCGCCCGCCATGGCGAGCGACGATCCGCGAGAACTCCCCTGTCGGTGTTTTTTTCGTGCCCTTGAACATGAGGTGTTCCAGGAAGTGGGCAATGCCCGAGTGCCCCTGCGGTTCGTCGGAAGAGCCGACGCGATACCAGACCATGTGCGTGACGACGGGCGCACGATGGTTCGGCGCCACGACAACCTGCATGCCATTGGCGAGGGTGAAGGTTTCCGGGTTGAAAACGGCGGCGTCCGCCCCGGCCACGGAATACGCCATCATCAGGAGACAGGCCACGAAGCCAATCAGGACACGCCTCGTAACGTGTCGCACTCGTAGAAACATCGGCATCAGCAATCACCAATCCCGTCAATTGCATCGCGTTAAGGATACACCAGTCGCGGCGTCGCCACCATTAGATGTATGAGATGTGCCTCCTCGGTGATGTTCGCAACCGGGGCTCACAAAGAATTCAGCAAGCGGAAATATCGATCTGTTGTGATCGCGTCTGGCGTTACCTGAAGATCCCTTCAAGCAACGCCCGCTTCTTGCGCTCAATGACAGGTGTGGTTCCGGTCGTCACCGGTTTGCCCAACGCTTGGTTCTCGCTGATGCGCTGCCTCTCTTCGAGCGGATTGACGACGGTGCCGTACTCCGTCGTCGTACTCCAGAACATGAGACGCTCGGTAAAGCTCTGATCCTCCTCGGCGAGGATGCTGGTTTCCTCGTTGACGAGGGCGCGAATACCGGGTTCCGCTTCAAGTGCGCCTGTCTTGCCTAAAACCGCGGAGGTACCGGTCGATGCCCCGACCACCGTTGCGCTCGGAGCACCGTACCCTGGTGTCGACGAGCGACCGCCCAACATCGCCTGCCGGGCCGAATCAGTTGGCATGACGTTGTCGGGACGCGCGGCGCCGGGGGTCGGCGGACGCAACGAATAACTTGGTGGCAGGCTCAAGGGCGCGCGCGAGTAGACCGCGAACTCATCGGGTGACCGCTTACCGAGGCCCAGCATCTCCTGGGAACCGCTGCACGCACCCACGCCTACCGCAACACCCCCCATCACAACAATCGCTACAATTCGCTTCATCATTGAACTCCCGCGGTCAATGCCCATTCGCACTTCCATTGACGCCACGAGATTAACCGTTTCGTGGTCGCGTGAACAGGGTATCGAGAACGATCATGAACGCACCGATTGTGATCATCGTATCAGCGAGGTTGAATGCCGGCCAATAACAATAGGAACGCCCCAGCGGACAGCCGAATGCCTCGAGGTGCAACTGCAGAAAATCGGCGACAGCCCCGTAACGCACTCGGTCGATGACATTGCCGATGGCGCCACCGACGACGAATCCGATTGCGACGGCAAAAAACAATCGGTTTGTGCGATAGAGCCAAACCAACAGTACCGCAACGATAGCGACGGCGGCCCCGGTCAATACCCAGGCATTCAATGGTGAAACTGTGTTGAACAGACCAAAGCTGACGCCGCGGTTCCAACCCATGACCAGGTTGAAGTACGACGTCACCTCCAGGTGTCGAGGGGGCTGCATGACCTCCTCGACGATCCACCACTTGCTCGCCTGATCGAGCACGACGACAACCAGCGCAACGGCAAGCCCGATCAGGAACGACGGCGGCACCCTCATGGCGACGTTTCGTCCGGCCCTATTCGGCTGCGGCCAAGTGTCGGTCGACCGCGTCGGCGCAACGCCGACATACGCCGGGATGCGTGGGGCTGTCGCCCACGTCGTCCAAAACCTTCCAACACCGCTCGCATTTCTCGCCGGTCGCCGTGGTGAACTGCACGGCCACGCCGGGCACCTCGGAAAGGGAGAACAGGTCGGCGGCACCCGTTGCATCCAGGGGTTGGACATCGATGGCGGAGGTGATGCAGACATCGGCAAGATCGGCCAAGCTGATTGCGGACAGCACGCCGGTCCATCTCTCGTCCACATATGCAATCGGCGCCGCTTGCAGGCTGGAACCGATGGTCTTGTCGGCACGTTTGCGCTCAAGCGCCCCCGTCACCACGCGCCGAACGTCGCGCAGCCGTTCCCAATTGTCCGCCAGGGCATCGTCGCGCCAATCATCGGGCACGTTCGGGAAAAGCCGCAAGTGCACGCTTTCGTCGTCGCCGGGGTGGCGGAAAAGCCATGCCTCCTCGGCGGTGAAGCAGATGAACGGCGCCAGCCACGCGGTCAGGTGATCAAACAAGATGTCGAGCACCGTCCGCACGGCGCGCCGACGCGGTGACATCATTTCATCGCAATAGAGGCTGTCCTTGCGCACATCGAAATAGAACGCCGACAGATCGACGGCGCAGAAATTGTGCAGCTCGGCGAACAACGCATGGAACTCCAAGCGGTCACAAGCACCCCGAAGATGCCGGTCCAGCTCCCACACGCGATGCAGGACCCAGCGCTCCAGTTCCGGCATCTGGTCATTGGAAACGCGCTCGCGGGAGTCGAAGCCGTTCAGATTGCCGAGTAGGAAGCGCAACGTGTTGCGTAGCCGGCGGTAAATGTCGGCGTGCTGTTTGAGGATTTCCGGTCCGATGCGCAGATCCTCTGAGTAATCGGAACCGACCACCCACAACCGCAAGATGTCGGCGCCATGCGCCTTCATCACATCCTGGGGCGACACGATGTTACCCAAGGACTTGGACATCTTCTGACCGTCCTCGGCCATCACGAAGCCATGGGTGAGGACGGCGTCGTAGGGCGCCCGGCCGCGGGTACCACAGGATTCCAGCAGCGACGAGTGGAACCAGCCGCGATGCTGATCCGACCCCTCCAAATAAAGGGACGCCGGCCACTGCAGGTCGTCACGGGTCTCCAAAACGAATGCGTGGGTCGATCCGGAATCGAACCAGACCTCGATGATATCGGTCACTTGATCGAAGTCGGCCGGATCGTAATCGGGGGCGAGGAACCTTTCCGGCGGTGACGTGAACCACGCGTCGGCGCCCTCCGCTTCCACCGCATCGACCACGCGCTGAAAGACGCTCTCATCCCGCAAGGGTTCGCCCGTCGATTTGTTGACGAATACGGTGATGGGCACGCCCCAGGCCCGTTGCCGGGACACACACCAATCGGGCCGTGTCTCGATCATGCCCCGCAACCGTTTCTGACCGGAGGCAGGAACGAATCGGGTGTTGTCGATGGCCGTCAGCGCCGCCGCGCGCAATTGGTTGGTCTCCATGCTGATGAACCATTGCGGCGTGTTGCGGAAAATCAGCGGTGCCTTCGATCGCCAGGAATGTGGGTAGCTATGGACCAGCGGACACGTCGCCAGCAACGCGCCGGCTTCCCGCAGCGCCTCCACCACCGCGCCGTTGGCATTGCCGGTCTTGCCGTCTTCGGTCAACACCCAGCACCCGGCGAACAAGGGAACGGAATCGAAGAACGCGCCGTCCGGGCCGACGGTATCGGGCACGGGAACGCCGTTCTTGACACCCAGTTCCCAGTCATCGGCGCCATGACCCGGCGCGATGTGAACGAAACCCGAGCCGGTCTCCACGTCCACGAAATCGGCGGCCAACATCGGCACGTCGAAATCGTAACCCTGAGCGTGCAATGGATGGCGGCAGATGGTCCCGGCCAGTTCGCGCCCTTTCAGGCGCGCCACCACCTCATGGCCGGTGAAGCCCCCCGCCGCAGCCACTTGCGAAATCAGCGATTCGGCGACGACGAGGCGCTCGCCGACACGCGCCAAGGCCGGCTCACCGAGTTCCGTGACGTGCACGACGGCGTAGTCCACATCGTCGCCATAGGCCACGGCGCGGTTGCCGGGGATCGTCCATGGCGTCGTGGTCCAGATGAGCACCGACGCCCCATCCAAGGCCGACACACCGGTGGTTTTGACCGGGAAGCGGACAAATATGGTCGTCGAGCGGTAGTCGTGATACTCGACCTCGGCATCGGCGAGCGCCGTCCGTTCCACGACCGACCACAATACCGGCTTGGAGCCCTTGTACAGACCGCCGTTCATCAGGAACTTGCCGAGTTCGCGGACGATTTGGGCCTCGGCGTCGTGCGACATGGTGGAATAGGGCCGATCCCAATCGCCGATCACCCCCAGCCGCTTGAATTCCTCGCGCTGGACATCGATCCACTTGCTCGCGAACTCCCTGCATTCGCGGCGGAATCGGGCGATCGGCACTTCGTCCTTGTTCTTGCCCTTGGCGCGGTATTTTTCCTCGATCTTCCACTCGATCGGCAATCCGTGACAATCCCACCCGGGCACGTAGTTGGCATCCTTGCCGAGCATCTGCTGCGACCGGCTGATCACGTCCTTGAGGATCTTGTTCAACGCGTGACCGATGTGCAGGTGGCCGTTGGCGTAAGGCGGGCCATCGTGGAGGATGAACTTTTCGCGGCCGTGCGCCGCGTCACGCTGGCGGTGATACAGGTCGAGCTTTTCCCAACGATCGAGGATTTCCGGTTCCCGTTTCGGTAATCCAGCCTTCATCGGGAAAGCGGTGCGGGGCAAAAATACGGTCGATTTGTAGTCCACGCTCATTGTCCGGTCTTCAATTGCATCGTCGTCTCGCCGGGAACGTCCACGGACGCAAGCACCTGGCGGGCGTGAACACAATCGGCGGCGATTTGTGCCTTCAAACCCTCGATGCCGTCAAACGTCTTCTCCTCGCGCAGCCGTTCGATCAAAGCGATGCGCAGGTATTTGCCATATAAGTCACCGTCAAAATCGAACAGGTGCGTCTCCAGAACGACATCGGTGCCACCAAAAGTCGGCCGGTAGCCGAGATTGGCGACGGCGTCGTGCCAAACAACATCGGCGCCGTTCTCGATACCGGCCCGCACGGCGTAAACCCCGAGCGCCGGGCGTACGATCTCGCCCAGTTCCATGTTCGCAGTGGGGAAACCGATGGTACGGCCGCGCTTGTCCCCCTCGATCACCCGCCCTTCAATCTCGAACGGCCGGCCGAGAACCTTGGCGACATCCCTTGGGTCACCCTGTTTTAGACTTTCGCGCACCCTGGTCGATGAGAACGGTTGGCCGTCCTCGTCCTGAACTTCCTGAACACAGGTGAAATCGAATCCGAACTCGCCGCCGAGGTGAAGCAGCAAATCCGGCGTCCCCACGCGGCCACGGCCGAAGGCGAAATTGTGGCCGCAAACAACGGATCGCGCCGCCAATCCGTCCACGAGCACCCCTTGCACGAATTCGCGAGGGGGCAGCCGCGCGAAGTCCATGTCGAAATGGACGACGACAAGGACGTCGATCCCGAGTTCCTCCACCAATCGCGCCTTGAGATGAAAGGGCGTCAGGCGAAATGGCATGATGTCCGGCTGAAACACGCTGCGGGGATGGGGCTCGAGGGTCAGCACCGCCCACGGCACGCCGAGCGACCGCGCGAACCGCCCGGCCTCGCGGATCACGGCGTGGTGGCCACGGTGAACGCCATCGAAATTGCCGATGGCGACCGACGCGCCCCGAACCTCTTCCGGTAAATGCTCGTAGTGACGAAACAGCCGCATTGAAGAACCCAAATCCGACAAACGAATCCAGTCGTCGCCGAGCCCGGTTACGGGCCGACAGCGCATTTAGAGCGCGGTGCGACTTGCAACCCGCCTCATCACACCGCGCTCCATCTCATTGATGTTTATAACGA
>JAHCKI010000015.1 GCA_026125865.1 Rhodospirillales bacterium | reverse complement strand
CTTGCGAGGCCAGCGCCCGCTCAGGACGCACCGGTGTCTATGACGTTGTGGTGACCGCCGACGGCGGCCGCACCATCGCTCTCTTTCGTGGCCAGTCCTATCGTGTCCAGGGGGAAACGATCCCCGGCCTCAGCCTGCCGCCCGACGAAGACGAAGGTTAATAGGCGCTGATTGCACCGTTATTCCGGAACGCAAATGGCATTGTGTTTGACGGCGATGGCGGTTCGCACCAACAAGAAAACAACCACGATGGTCAGCAAGGCGAGCAGCAGGTAGCTGAGGCCGCGGTAAAACTCCGTTCCCGTCTGTTCGTACATGACCATGGTGGCAACGGTGATCGCCGCCACCGGGAACGAATAGGCCCACCAGGACAAAAAGAACTTGAGGCGGGCGAAACGCCGCCATTGGGTCAGCAACAACACCGTCAAGAACAAGCCGATGAAATACAGAATGCGGCCGCAGCTATCGAGCCCACCCGTCAACTTGACGTAGGAGATGAAGCCGACGGCGGGCGGCGCGATGAGAATGAAGAGGCTCGGCATCAGGCGTTCGGGGAGCGGATTGTGAAACAGCATCCGGTAGATGATGATGGTGAACAGAATGATCCAGAAGACGATGCCGACGCTGAAAAAGAACCACGAAACATCACCGTAGCCCAGCGGGACGCCGGCGATGGGTACCAGCACGTTACCGACGACCGGTATGAACCAAGCTGGGTTGATGTGCTGGATCTCGAAGTGTACGTGGTGAATCCACACGTTCATCACATAGAGCGTGAAGGCGAAATGGGCGGCGGTGCCCAACATCCACAGGGGCAACGCGGCGCTCGGCGCGATGGGCATGGACGCCGTCCCGAGCAGAACCAGACTGATGGACGTTGCCGGAAAGAAGTTGAGCTTCACCGGGTGGCGCAACTCCTCCAAAACCGCCTCCCGATGGCGCGCCAGCTTTGTCCCGTAGAGGACCGACAGCAGCGCGAACACCAACGCCGTCAGCGCCAACAGCACGCCGCCAGGGCGCAATGGAACCGCCACCGCGTGGTGTGCCTTCTCCCAAGCCAGCGTCAGGCCCGCCAGCCCCATGCACATGGCGAAAAACGAAATGGGAAAGTACCGCAAGCGGTTTTGATCGTCGGACATTGTTCAGCCGTTTCCGTCGCTGGCAACCAGAGAATGCCGTTCTAAAGGAGCGTGAGTGCGAGACGGACGTTTATTAGCATTCTCTGATGTAAAAATGAACCCCCGACGTTGACGGTATTCCACTGGCGAAACTCACAACGAGAAAGCTTCAGAGCGTGCGTTCACTCGTGTTTGGTCATGCCCTGGTAGGCTTGGTCGCCCCACACCTCCTTGACGCGCTGGTCGCGGCCGCAGGACCATCGATAGTATTGATATTTAAATGAATTTTTCTTGTAGTAGTTCTGGTGATAGTCCTCGGCCGGATAGAAGGTGCCGGCCGTTTCGATGGATGTGACGATGGTCTTGCCGAGCACCGCTTCCGCCGCTTGCTTCGATTCGGTGGCTAGGCGCTGTTGCTCATCATCACCGACGAAAATCGCCGTCTGATAGGATCGTCCGCGGTCGCAGAATTGTCCGCCTGCATCCGTCGGGTCGACGGACCGCCAGAAGATGTTGAGCAGATCGGCGTAGCTGATCCTGTCCGCATCGAAGGTAATTTTCACCGCCTCCCGATGCCCCGTTCCGCCGGCTGAGACCTGTTCATAGGTGGGATCGGCGACCGTACCGCCGGTAAAGCCCGAGACCGTTTCGACGACGCCGTCGACGGTGTCGAAATCCGATTCGACGCACCAGAAGCACCCACCGGCGAAGATTGCGGTTTTCAGGGTCTCCGCCTTCGCGCCGCCGGCGACGAGACCCGAGACAATGAGGATGACGAACCCGAGACCAATTCTGTTCATGCCGTTACTCCTATACCTGCAGCCAAAGATAGGGTCGAAACCCAATGGCTTCATAGGGGTGCGGCAATCACAATCGCGTGCTCCCGGCTTGATTGGCGGCGCGCTCGTACCAGTCCTTCGTCGCCATGGTGATGCGGACCACCGACAGCATCACCGGCACCTCGACCAGGACACCGACAACGGTGGCCAGCGCCGCGCCCGAATCAAAGCCGAACAGGACGATGGCGGTGGCGACGGCGAGCTCGAAAAAGTTGGACGCGCCGATCAGCGCCGACGGCGCAGCGACGCAGTGGGCGACCTTCAGTTGGCGATTGAGCAGATAGGCCAATCCCGAATTGAAGTACACCTGGATCAGGATCGGGATCGCCAGCAGCAGAATGATCATCGGCGCACTCAGGATCTGTTCGCCCTGAAACCCGAACAGCAGAACCAGCGTCGCCAGCAACGCGAGCAGCGATAGGGGATGCATGCGCGCCAAGGTGCTTCGCAGCGCCGCCTCGCCGCGCGCGAGCAGTGCCCGCCGCCACAGTTGGGCGACGATGACGGGAATGACGATGAACAGCACCACCGAGATGACCAGCGTATCCCACGGCACGATGATCGACGACAGGCCGAGCAGAAGCCCGACGATCGGCGCGAAAGCGAACACCATGATGGTGTCGTTGAGGGCGACCTGGCTCAATGTGAAGTGCGGCTCGCCGTCGCACAGGTTGGACCAGACGAACACCATCGCCGTGCACGGTGCGGCGGCAAGGATGATGAGCCCGGCGATATAGCTGTCGATCTGGTCAGCGGGCAGCCACGGCCGGAACAGCCAACCGATGAACAGCCACCCGAGCAGCGCCATGGAGAACGGCTTGATCGCCCAATTGATGAACAGGGTCACGCCGATGCCCCGCCAATGTTCCTTTACCTGGTGCAAGGCGCCGACGTCGATCTTCAGCAGCATGGGAATGATCATCAGCCAGATCAGCACCGCCACCGGCAGATTGACCCGGGCGACTTCGGCGCGCCCGATCGTCTGGAACACCGCCGGGAACCAGTGGCCGAGGGCGATCCCCGCGACGATGCACAACGCCACCCAGATGGACAGGTAACGCTCGAAGACACCCAGACCGGCGCGGGCCGCCTTGTTCGACGTTTCGCCGGGCGCGGACAGGGTCATCTCTTCAGAGGTCATATGTTTTACTTGCTCCGCACGCGGTTCAGGAGACGACGGGGGTGCCGTCTTCCTTGACGAACGGCTGTTGCTGCGGGTTCGGAAGGATGTCGAGAACCGTTTCGGAGGGCCGGCAAAGCTTGACACCGAGATCGGTTACGACGATGGGCCGGTTGATCAGGACCGGGTGCTCCATCATGAAGTCGATCAGGTCGTCATCGCTCCATTTGGCGTCGTCCAGGCCGAGTTCGTCGTACGACGTGCCCTTGCGGCGAAGCAGGTCGCGCACCGGGACGCCCATGCGGGTGATCAGGTCGATCAGTTGCTCACGGCTTGGCGGCGTCTTCAGGTATTCGATGATCGTCGGTTCGTCGCCCGAGTTCCGGATCATCGCCAGGACATTGCGCGACGTTCCGCAGTTCGGGTTGTGATAGATCGTGATCGTCACGACGGCGGTCTCCCCTTCCATATCCGCACAGTTCCGGGTGTCCCTGACAACAATCCTCGGTCAGAAACGCGATCAATCGCCGGGCGCCCTCCACGTCCACCGCATAAAAGATGCGGCGCTGCACCCGCCAGGACCGCAGCAATCCCGCCCGTTCCAGATGGGCAAGGTGATGGGACAGCGTGGACGGCGGTACACCGACCCTGTCGGCCACCTCGCCGGCCGGCAGTCCGTTGGTGCCTTCGCGAACCAGCAACCGAAACACCCGCAACCGGTGCTCCTGCGCCAACGCGGCCAACGCTTCGACGACGGTTTTTTCTTCCATATTTCGGCAATAGTCAAAATATGGAAGGTTGGCAATGGGGAGTTTTCCGTTGGTGCCAAGCACTCGTAGCCTGGATTAGCGCAGCGTAATCCGGGGCAACATCTCGACACGGCACCCACGATTCCCGGATTACGCTGCGCTAATCCAGGCTACGGAATTGCCCCCCACTCAGTCCAAGATAACGTGCGGGATAAAGCGGGCGTCGTCGGTGGTGATGAGGGTGCGGTCTTCGCGGATGCATAGGCCGGCGGCCTTGCTGGCTACGAGCCAGCAGCCGAGCATGGGGTGGTTTCCGTCGAATTCGGGGAGTGGGTGAAATGCCTGCACCACATGGCCTTCGGCGCCGTAGGGGCCGGCGGTTTCCGCTAGCGCATCATGGTCACGGCCATGGCCCCCCTCCCCCACGATGACGACGTTGCTGCCTTCGCGGGACAACAGGGGTTTGCGGACGAAAGGACCATCGAGGGCCGCAGCGCGCGGGTCATCGGCAAAATAGGTCGGCAACAGATTGGGATGGCCTTCGAACATTTCCCAAAGCAACGCCAAGGCCCCCTTGTTGGAGAGAACGGCCTTCCATGTCGGTTCGATGAAGCGGGTGCCGCTGGTGGGCACGCGGGAGCCGAACTCCTCGGCCATGATCCATTCCCATGGGTACAGCTTGAACAACGTCCCGATCAGCATGTCGTCGAGGTCGGTGAAGCGGCCTTCGCGATCGATGCCGATGTCCTCCATGTAAATGAACTGGGTTTCCAGCCCCGCCTGCCGGGCGCAGTCTTCGACGTACTCGACCGTGGCCTTGTCCTCGGCGCTGTCGCGGGCGCACGCCAAGTGAAGTGTACCGAAGATGCCAAACCGGCCGAGCGCGTCCACCAATCGCTCATGCAAGGAGTTGAATTGATCGCAGCCTTGCGGAATCAGGCCGCTCTCCATCGCCTGCTCCAACCAAGTCCACTGGAAGATCGACGATTCGTAAAGTGTGGTCGGCGTATCCGCGTTGTATTCCAGAAGCTTGGCCGGCGTTTTTGAAGTTTCCTGTCCGCTGTAGGAAAAGTCGAGGCGGCCGTAGAGGTTGCGATCCTGGCGATGCCAGCTTTCGGCGATATGGTCCCAAAACGGTTCGGGAATGGCGAGACGGCGGAGGACCTCGTCGTCGGCGATGGCGCGTTCGACGACGGCGAAGCACATCTTTTCGATCTCTTCCGTCGGCTCTTCCAGGTCGTCTTCGATTTCCGCGAGCGTGAAGCGGTAGTAGGCGCTCTCGTCCCAATAGGCGCCGTCATCGAAGGTATGAAATTCGAAGCCGTGTTCGCGCGCCGTCTCCCTCCAGTCGTCGCGTTCGGCAACGGGAATGCGCTGCATGGGTCGGATCGCCTTCTCGGGTGGCTTTTCCTGGTAGGTGTCTGCGAGCTACGTGCTGGCGGAACCGAAGGAGCGAGCGCGAGCGCCGAAGCCGCCGCGCGACACCGTGTACGGTTTGCTTGCGGGTGCGGCGGCGGCGCTGCGTGACACCGTGGTCTTGCCGGTGGTCGATCCGACGCTGCGATTGTCGGCGGTGCGGTAATTCTTGGCGTCGTCCGACGAGCGATAGAGTGGTTGCGCCGCGACGCCGCCCCGTCCACCGAGCATGCTGCCCATCATGTAGCCCATCATCAGGGGCATGAACACCGAGCCGCCGCTTTCGGTCTGGTAGGGCGCCAGTTCGCATTGCCCGGCACCGAAGTCCGCTTCGCAGGCGGCCGGATCGGTATATTTGGGCGCCACCCTCGCATGCTGCGCGGCGGCCTGCTTGAAGCTCTCTTCGCAAACGGCCAGATCGACGGTTGAATCGTCGAGGCACTGCTGGACGTCCTTGTACACCAGGGCCTCCACCGTCGGTTCCTCGCAGGCCGACAGGATGAGACTGCCGGCGCCCATCATTACCAGCGCAATCGAGCGGGAGCGTTTCATGATGCCCTTTCTTCCTTTCACAAGACATGCGCCGCGACAGCCCCTGTTGTATCACAGGACGGAACCCGGCAGCGACCTTTCCAAAGCCGTCGGAGGCGCCATGGCTGTCGTCAGCCATCCGTCATCTGCCACCCGTCATCAAGAGCGACCGCTGGGAACGCGGGCTCGAAAAACGGGAAAGGTACCTTCCGTCGTCATCCGCGAGGGCGCGCCAACCCGCCTCTGGGGCGTTCTTATGGTATTCAGCCCCATTCCGGAGATGATTGCACCGACCTGACCGTGTATACGATCGGGAAAACCGGAGCCGAGGGGAGGAGGAAAGCCATGTCCGCAGCAACACCCATGCGGGGTGAACTGGAGCCCATTGAGAAGGCCAGCCGTGACGAGATCCAGGCGCTGCAATTGGAGCGGTTGCGTTGGACGGTGCGCCACGCGTACGACAACGTCGCCCACTATCGCAACGCGTTCGATTCCGCCGGCGCCCACCCCGACGACCTGAAAACGCTCGCCGACCTCGCCAAGTTTCCGTTCACCGCCAAGGACGATCTTCGCCGCAACTATCCGTTCGGCCTGTTCGCCGTCCCCCGCGAGCAGGTCGCCCGCATCCATGCCTCCAGCGGCACCACGGGGAAACCAACCGTCGTCGGTTACACCGCCAACGACGTGAGCACCTGGGCCGACCTGATGGCGCGCAGCATTCGCGCCGCCGGCGGCCGTCCCGGCGAGGTGGTGCATGTGGCCTACGGCTATGGCCTATTCACGGGCGGCCTCGGCGCCCATTACGGCGCCGAACGGCTCGGCTGTACCGTCGTGCCCATGTCGGGCGGCCAGACGGCGCGACAAGTGCAGCTCATTCAGGATTTCAAGCCGCACATCATCATGGTTACGCCGTCCTACAGTCTCGCCATCGCCGATGAATTCGAACGACAGGGCCTGGACCCGCGCGAGTGTTCGCTGCGCGTCGGCTTGTTCGGTGCGGAACCCTGGACCAATGCCATGCGTGAAGCGATCGAGGACCGATTCGGCATCAGCGCGATCGACCTTTACGGGCTGTCGGAAGTCATCGGCCCCGGCGTCAGTTGCGAATGCATCGAAACCAAGGACGGGCTGCACATTTGGGAGGATCACTTCTATCCGGAGATCGTCGATCCGGCCACGGGCGAGGTTCTGCCCGACGGCGAGCGCGGTGAACTGGTGTTCACCTCGCTAACCAAGGAAGCGTCGCCGGTGATCCGCTATCGGACACGGGACTTGACGCGGCTCCTGCCCGGCACCGCCCGTTCCATGCGTCGGATGGAAAAGGTGACCGGCCGCACCGACGACATGATGATCATCCGGGGCGTCAACGTCTTCCCGAGCCAGATCGAGGAATTGATCCTCAAGGACAGCCACCTGTCACCCCACTACGTTCTGGAAATCTCCCGGCAAAACCATTTGGATGCTCTCGACGTCGTGGTCGAACAGCGCGCCGACGTGGGGCATTACGATGAGATCACGCGCAAGGCTTGCGCCGATAAATTGTCGCACGCCGTCAAATCCATGATCGGGGTAACGGTGACGGTCCGTGTCGTCGATGTGGGTGAGGTCGAACGGTCGATCGGCAAGGCGGTCCGCATCATCGACCTGCGCCCCAAGGAGTGACGCTGTTATGACTGGAGCGTGGTGAGAAGAAGTCCGGGGCGCCGAAGCGCCCCGGGTCCGTTACTAGAAGCTCCAGCGATCCTCGTGCGAAACGAGACGGCGGTCGATTTCACCCGGCCACTCGCTGGCATTGTAGATACGGTCCATCGGAACCCTCGAAACGTTCCCGGAGTCGCGCCGCATGAAAGAATCGGGCACAACTGGGTAAAATACCGTATCGACAGGGTCGATCGCCGTGCGATAGTTATGGTTTGCCAATTTCGACACTCCTTTCGTTTTCCAGTACGTCGTGATTGGAACCAGAAGGTCGAGGCGCGTGCGGCACCTCGACCTTCCTTCCGCCAAATGCGCGCATCCCTTCTCGAAGTCAATCGGGTTTCGCTGCAACCCCCTTATGGCGGTTTTCCAACAAGCACTATTCAGGGCTGCATGACGTGTGTTTACATGTTGATTTCACGGCAGGATCTTCGTGCCGGACTGGAACCGTCGAGAACCGATTTTCCCGTCGGGAGTCTTCGATATGGCTCTCTGTGTGGCAGGCAAGACACACCCATAGAGACTCACTACCGATTCGCACGGCAATCACCGGTTGCAAAGAATAAGCCTGAAATATGCTTGCGCGGTGGAACGTGAGCGCAGTGGCTGCGTGTGAGCCTTCAAAAACAGCAGGGAAAACCGGTCAGGAATCGGCATCTCCCAACGACAGCAGAACGGCGTTGCCGCCTGTCGCGGCGGTGTTGACGGTCAGGGTGCGCTCGGTGGCGAACCGGTGGAGGTAATGGGGCCCACCGGCCTTGGGGCCGGTACCGGATAACCCCTCGCCGCCGAACGGTTGCACGCCGACGACGGCGCCGATCATGTTGCGGTTGACGTAGGTATTGCCGACGCGAAGCCGCTTGTGCACGGTTTCGGCAAATTCGTCGACACGGCTGTGGATGCCGAGCGTTAAGCCGAAACCGGCGGCGTTGATGGCATCGAGCACGCGATCCAGGTGATCCGCGGCGTAAGCGATCACGTGAAGAATGGGACCGAACACCTCACCCTGCAGCCGCTGGAAATCGTCGATCTCGTAGGCGCGTGGCGCAAAGAAGGTGCCATGGGCGCAGTCGTCACGCAACGGCGCCGCGCCGAGCAGGGTCCCTTCCCTATCCATCCGGCGCGCATGCGCCGTCAGAACGGCCAGGGCATCGTCATCGATCACCGGTCCCACATCGGTTTCCAGCAGCCCGGGATCGCCGACGCGGAGTTCGTCCATGGCGCCCACGAGGATGTCGATGATTCGCGGCGCGATATCCCGTTGTACGAACAGAACGCGCAACGCCGAGCAGCGCTGCCCGGCGGACCGAAACGCCGAGGTAACGGCGTCCGTCACCACCTGTTCCGGCAGCGCCGTGGAATCGACAAGCATGACGTTCTGGCCACCGGTTTCGGCGATCAGCGGAACGATGGGACCGGGCCGTCCGGCAAGGGTCTGGTGAATGATCCGCGCCGTCTCGACCGCGCCGGTGAAGGCGACACCACCGATTCGCGGATCGGCGACCAGGGCGGCGCCGATCTCGCCGTCGCCGGGCAGCAACTGAAGGACGTCACCCGGCACACCGGCTTCGTGAAGCAGATTGACGGCGCGCGCGGCGATCAAGGGAGTCTGCTCGGCGGGCTTGGCGATCACCGCGTTGCCCGCCGCCAGCGCCGCCGATACCTGGCCGCAAAAAATGGCCAAGGGGAAGTTCCACGGGCTGATACAAGCGAACACCCCGCGACCATGAAGGGAGAGGCGATTACTTTCGCCCGTGGGACCGGGCAAGTCCATGGGCGTCTGGAATTCGGCGTGCGCTCGGGCGGCATAGTACCGCAGGAAATCGATGGCCTCACGCACCTCAGCCAGCGCATCGGCCACGGTCTTACCCGCTTCGCGCACCGCCATGGCCATGAGTTCGGGCATGGCGTCTTCCAGAAGATGCGAGGCCCGC
This sequence comes from Rhodospirillales bacterium, assembly GCA_026125865.1. Lineage (GTDB taxonomy): Bacteria > Pseudomonadota > Alphaproteobacteria > Rhodospirillales > Defluviicoccaceae > JADJXQ01. The sequence goes on along the minus strand of JAHCKI010000015.1, from coordinate 8,138 downwards.
TCCAGGCAGGCGGCGCGCTCAGCGGCCGGTGTCCGGTCCCAGGCGGGCGCCACCGCCACCGCCGCTTCCAGGGCGCGGTCGACGGATCCGGGCAACGCATCGGCCACCTGACCGACGATGCGCCGCCGATCGGCGGGGTCGGTGACGGCGCGCATGGACCGACCGCCGGTGTCCTCGCCGGCCACGATCGGGTTCGCGACCCACGGTCCTTCGACGGCGTTCATGGCGCGGGCAAGTGACTTCAACGAGGCCGGATCGGACAGGTCGATTCCCTCCGCGTTGACCCGCTCCGGAAAGAACAAGTCACGGGGCTTGGGAATACGCGGATGGGGCTTGCTGGAAAGCCGCTCCGCTTGCCGCGCCGGATCGGCGACGATATCCGCGATGGGCAGCTTTTCGTCGGCGAGGCGATTGACGAAGGACGTATTGGCGCCGTTCTCCAAAAGCCGACGCACCAGATACGAGAGCAGGTCTTCGTGGCTACCCACCGGCGCGTAGATCCGACACCGCACCTTGCTACCGCTGCTGTTTCCGCCGGCGCCGTCTCCGGCGATCTGATCGAACAGGTCTTCACCCATGCCATGCAGGCGCTGACACTCGAAGTCCGCTCGGTCACCGGCCAATTCCAGCACCGTGGCCAGGGTGTGGGCGTTGTGGGTGGCGAATTGCGGATAGAATGCCTCGGGCGCGCCGAGAAGCCTGCGCGCGCAGACGATGTAGGAGACATCCGTGTTGACCTTGCGCGTAAACACCGGATAGCCGTCCAAGCCGTGTTCCTGCGCGGTCTTGATTTCCGTATCCCAATAGGCGCCCTTGACTAGCCGCACCGACATCCGCCGCCGGCGATCGCGGGCTAGAGCGGCCAGCCATTCGATCAGCGGCGCCGCGCGTTTCTGGTACGCCTGGATGGCGATGCCGAAGCCTTCCCACCCGGCCAGCGCCGGATCCCGGAACACGGCTTCGAACACGTCCAGCGTGCTTTCGAGGCGATCGGCCTCCTCGGTATCGATGCACAATCCGATTGCCGCCGCCTTGGCGCGAGCGGCGAGATCCGTCACCCTCGGCACCAATTCGGCGTAAAGGCGTCCCCTTTGCCCATACTCGAATCGGGGATGCAACGCCGACAGCTTGATGGAAATGCCGGGACCGACAAATGGCCCCCGGCCGCCACTGGCGCGACCGACGGCGGCGATGGCGTCGCAATATGACCGGTAGTAGCGGTCCGCATCGGATCTGGTGAGCGCGGCCTCGCCGAGCATGTCGTAGGAATGAAGGTAACCGCGCGCCTCATCGCCGCGGGCGCGTTCGAGGGCCTCGCCAATGGTCCGGCCCATGACGAATTGACGCCCCATGATGCGCATGGCCTGGGTCACCGCCTGCCGGATCACCGGCTCGCCGGAGCGCACCGCCAAGCGCCGAAGGAAAGACCAGGCATCGCGAACCGCCGCGTCTTCGAGGCGAACAACACGCCCCGTCAGCATCAACGCCCATGTGGACGCGTTGACGAACAGGGAATGGCTGTGTCCGAGATGCTTTTCCCAATGGGCATCGCCGATCTTGTCTGCGATGAGGCGATCGGCCGTGTCGGCATCGGGCACCCTCAAAAGAGCCTCGGCGAGACACATGAGCAAGACGCCCTCCTCGTTCGAGAGGTCATACTCATGCATGAAGGCGTCCAGACCGCCATGGGGCGCCGCTCCTGCGCGGATACGCTCGACGAACGCGGTAGCACGCACCGTGATGCGTTCGCGCATTTCGTCGCCCACATCGGCTTCGGCAAGCAACGCCAGCACGGTCAGAGTTTCATCGGCGCGGGTCGCCAGTTCGACAATGGAACGCAACGGATGCGGTTGCGGAATGTCGCCGATGAATGTCATGACCGCCTCCTCCCTTTTTGCTCTTTGAGCAAGTCATAATGACGCGCGGGACGCCCGCGTAGCAAGCGTACGCCCTTCGCAAACCCATCTTTGCTTGTCAGCGGGTCGCGGAACCTTCATTGTCGAAGAGAAACAAAAAAACAGGGGTATTCCATGGCGTTACCGCTGGTAGTGGCGATCACGGGAGCGACGGGCGTGGTGTACGGCCTCGAGGTGCTGAAGGCGCTGCAGCGGCTTGCGATCCCCCGCCACCTGATCGTCAGCGAGATGGGCATTCAGACGCTCGCCATCGAAAGTCATTTGAGCTTCGGCGACGTCAAGGCGCTGGCCGATGTCACCCACAACGTCAAGGATCTGGCGGCGTCCGTCTCCAGCGGCTCGTTCCGCAGCCGCGGCATGATCGTCGCGCCGTGCTCGATCAAGACGCTGTCGGGAATCGCCAACAGCGATTCACTTAATCTGGTCATCCGCGCCGCCGACGTAACCCTTAAAGAGCGCCGTCCGCTAGTCCTGATGGTGCGGGAAACCCCGCTGCATCTGGGTCACCTCCGGCTCATGACCGCGGCTTGCGAGATGGGCGCGATCATCATGCCGCCGCTTCCCAGCTTCTATCACAAGCCCGAAACCATCGACGACATCGTGCAGCAGTCGGTGGGGCGCGCGCTTGATCAGCTGGGCATCGACCACGATCTCACGGAGCGCTGGGCGGGGATTTAGGGAGGAAACTCCGATCGCCAATTCCGGTCGATAGCTCGTTGAGATCACGAAGTTGTACGAAATTTTACGGATTTACCGAGTATCCGATTTGTCCTAATCTTACAGGGAACAGGTCGGCAACGTGTTCGCCAAACCAATGAAAAGAGACACAAACGAGCAGTTGCCGGCAAATGGAAAAAGCCTGAGGTGAACACCGATTCCCAGTGGGAGGGAATGACATGCTTGCTCAGCTATATTCGGAGCTCGTCAACCTGCATCTCGAAGTGCAGAAGATTGCCGCCGGCGCAAATGGGCGTGAGGCCGACGCCGTATTCGATCGCATCGTCAAAGTAGAAAACGAAATCTGCGCAACACCGGCTGAATCACTGGAAGATGCTCTTGTGAAACTTCGTCTCTTTCGCGTCGAAACCGGCGCCGCCCTGACCGATCGTCAGCGCCGAATGCTGGACGACGCCATAACCACCCTCCGAAGCGCCACCGAACATTAGAACGCGCTCCAAGCCATCCTTTCGCCTAACCCTCTCCCTCTCCCGCTGTGCGCACGATGAAGTGAAAAAACCCTCGCCCGCACAGCGGGAGGGTGAGGGCTGCCGAAAATCCCCAACGTCGAGTGCGGTTCATGGATCGCCACGGCGCAAACGCGCCTCGCGATGACGAGGATTTGTGTCCTAGCCGTCATTGCGAACCGGCGCAGCCGGTGCGGCAATCCACCGGCGGCGCTCATACAGACACGCAGGCCCTCGATCCGAGTGTCGGAACGCAAATAGCCACGGCGCTGACGCGCCTCGCGTTGACGAGGAATTTTATCCTAGATATCATTGCGAACCGGTGAAGCCGGTGTGGCAATCCACCGGCGTCGCTCTTGAAGACAGTCGAGAGGTACGTCCTTCCGCCTCGTGGTGCTGGACACCGGCGGTGGGGGCGATATGGTCGTGGGTCGTTGATGGCCTGATTGACCTTGTCCCATGTGCGGATTTGCCAGCCTGATCGAACCGGGCCGACGGTTCGAAGCGCCGTTGTTGCAGGCGATGGAGCAGGACCTGTTTCATCGCGGCCCCGATTCGGGCGGCATCGTCAGTGAGCCCGGTTTCGCGCTGGTGTTCCGACGCCTCGCGATTCTCGATCCGACGCCCCAATCCGACCAGCCCATGACCGACCCCTCCGGTTGCTGCACCATCGTGTTCAACGGTGAGATCTACAACTACCGGGCGCTGCGGGAAGCGTTGCTGCAGGCCGGTTCGAACCTGGTCACGGACGGTGACACGGAAGCCATTCTCATGGCGTACCTGCGCTGGGGCGAGGCGATGCTCGAGCGCATCGAAGGCATGTACGCCTTCACCATCGTCGATCGCCGGCGCGGGGTAGTCCTGGCAGCGCGCGATCCCCTCGGCATCAAACCGCTGTATTGCCTGCGACATGGTGGCGTGACCGCCTTCGCCAGCGAAATGCGGCCGCTGCACCGCCTGAAACCGCCAGTGGTCGATGAGCAGGCGCTGGCGGAACTCCTGACCTTCGGCTGGGCCGCCGGGCGCCTCTCCAACTATCGGGAGATCGAACGCATCCCCGGAGGCTCGCTGGTCACCGTCTCCCTCGCCGACGGCGCCGTCAGCGAGCGCCGCTTCGCCGACCCGTTGGCGACCTTGGCGAGCGATGGCGGCGCCAGCGAGGAAGACGCTCACCACGCCGTCGAAGCCTCGGTGCGGGCGCATCTGGTCAGCGACGTGGGCTACGCCCTGCAGCTTTCCGGCGGTATCGATTCAAGCCTGGTGGCGGCTTTGGCGGCGCGTGCCGCCGGCGAGAAACTGCATGCCTACGCCCTCACCCTGGACGGCCACCCCCAGGACGAAAGCGCCTATCAGCGCGACGTGGTGGCGCGCTATGGGCTGGAACATATCGCCGTTCCCATCACCGGCGAGGCCTATGCCGACGCCCTGCCCCGCGCCGTCGCAACCATGGAGGGGCCAACGCCCCACGGCGGCTGCGTCATGCTGATGCTGCTGTGCGAAACCATCCGTCAGCACCACAAGGTGGTCCTGACCGGCGAGGGCGGTGACGAGATGTTCGGCGGTTATATCCGTCATGCCTGGTGGCGGCGGCTTTCGTGGCATGAACGGATGGGCAAGGTCTTGCCGGCCTCCCTCTTACCCGCGCGCTGGCCGTTCGCCGGCATCAAGCGACTGGCCAGCCATGATGCGGCGGCCTACGCGGGCATTCATCACGACTTCCGTAGCGTCCATCGTGTTTTTCCCGGGTTGGTGCCGGCGCCGGGCGCGCGGGAAGCGGCGAGCCGCCTGTTTACGGACTTTCGCGATCGCCTGATGGCGGTCGATCAGACGTGCTACCTGGAATCGCTGCTGGTGCGCCAGGACAAGATGAGCATGGCGGCGTCGGTGGAGGCGCGGGTGCCGTTCGTGCACTGGCCCCTGCTCGCCATCGTCAACCGGCTGCAACGGGCGCAACGGATGCCGGGCAACGAAACCAAGCCGGTCCTGAAACGGTTGGCGGATCGCTACCTGCCCCGCGATCTGGTTCACCGCCGCAAGGTCGGTCTCGTCCTCCCTTACAATCAGTGGTTTGCCGACGAAACCCTCGCCGGGCGCTACTTGAACACCCTCACCGACCGCGACAGCCGGCTTGCGGCCTATGCGGACAAGAACGCTTTATCGGATATGGTCGGCGAAGCCCGCGCCGGCGCCCTTGGTGGTGGCGGCATCACACGAATTCTCGTCGAGACGGAACTGTGGCTGCGTCAGGCCGAGGCCCGCCCGCAAGGGGTGGTGGACTACTGACCCGACCAGCAAGGCCGGATTTCGCAACATCAATACAGGTGCTGTCCGCCGGTGACCCACAATTCGGTGCCGGTGATATAGCCGGCGTCCTCGGAGGCGAGGTAATAGATGGCGCGCGCCACATCCTCGGGCGCTCCCATCCGCTCCATGGGAATACGCGGGATCAGCGACTCGTATTCGGGCTGCACCATGTCGGTTTCGATCTCCCCCGGCGCAACGGCGTTGACGCGGACATTGAGCGCGGCAAACTCGTGGGCGAGTTCCCGTGTCAACGCCGATAGGGCCGCCTTGGAGATGGAGTACGCGGAACCCGCGAATGGATGGACGGAATGGCCGGCGATCGAGGTGACGTTGACGACCGCGCCGCTGCCCCGATGGAGCGCCGCCGCGAAGCCGCGGGAGATTTTCAGGGCCGAATAGAAATTGACCTCGAACACCTGCCGCCAGGCATCCAGATCGCCGTTGAGGCAACCAAGCCGTTCCTTGTAGGGCGTTTTCGGCGACATGCCGGCGTTATTGACAAGCGCGTGCAAGGGGGCCTCCCCCAGGACCGTTTTCGCCTGCTCGATAAATCGGGCGACGCTGTCCGCATCACCGAGATCCGTCGGGATGTGCGTGGTCCAATTGGGAATGCGTCCGCATTCGGGCGGAACGTCGTCCCGAGAGCATGTCAGAACATGCCAACCCCTGCTGAGAAACAGCTTTGCGGTGGTGTGGCCGATGCCGCGGCTGGCGCCGGTGATGATGACGTTTTTGCGGCCGTCCACGCGGTCCTCCGGTATCCGGCTGCTGTCGACGGGGTCAGTGCGCCATCAGCACCGGTATGGTGGCATTGGCGAGCACGTAACGTGTCACCCCGCCCATGATCAACTCGCGAAGGCGGCTATGGGTGTAGGCGCCCATCACCAGGAAATCCGCGTTCGCCGTTTCACAAGCGTCCAGCAGTTGGGCGCCCACCGGTTTGCCATCACCGGCGACCGCCCCTCGTCGTGCGGAAATGTCGTGCCACGCCAGATAGTCGATGAGGTCGCCGGCGGTGTTTTCAGAGGCCATGTCGGCGTCCGCTGATAGGACGGTGATGGTGTCCGCCCGCTCCAGTATCGTCAGAGAAGCGGAGACCGCGCGCGCCGCTTCGGCGCTGCCATCCCAGGCAATGGCGACACGTTGCCCGATCGTTTCCGGTATGGTCTCCGTCGGCACCAGGACCGGCCGCCCCCCTTCGTATAACGCGGCATTGAGGGTCATGGCCGACACCGCTTCCGTCTCCGGTGTCGGTCGCTCGACAACCACCAAATCCGCCAAGCGTCCGCGCGCCACGACCACATCGTCGATGCGTCCGGTCAGTTCGACCCAAGCCGCCGAGACACCCTCGACGCCCGGTCGATCGGCGATGGCCACGCCTTCCGCCGCGCGAACCTCGTCGAATACGGCCCTGGCGGCCCGGGCTCGCGTTTCCGTCTCGCGTTCGGTCAAGACGATGAGTTCATCGATCATGGCGCCGGAGACACCTTCGCCAAGCAGCGGAATGGCGTCCCGCGGATCCGGTCGAACGTGCAACGCCTCCAGATGCGCCGCAAATGAACGAATCAGGCTGAAGGCGATTTGGAGGGACACACGCCCGGCGGCCGACCCATCAACCGATACCAGGACCTTACGGATAGTCATCGGATACCTCCGTCCATCGTGCATCAACCGCCAATCATCATGGCCGCGTCCCGGCGAAAAGAAAAGCCCTTACCATCGTGGGGCTATGCCAAATTCAGAAGCTCTCGCGCCTGCGCCACGGTCTCTTCACGTTGGCCCGACGTATCGAAACGTTGCCACTGCATGGGCCCGAGATCGTATTCCATTTGCAGTCGCACCACCCAGGCAGTGGCATCGGAGACATTTCGCCGCCGCCAGGTTACCCGTTCCTCCATCACCTCCGGCGTCGCCACCAGCCACAATCCCTGGAATGGCACCCCCGCCTCTGACGCGACCCGTTCGATTGCCTCCCGCTCCCGTAGGTCGGCGAACACGGCATCGGCGATCACCGAACGACCGGCCGCCAGCACCCGCCGGCATTCGTCGTAAACGGCGTCATAGGTCTTTTGATTCATCTCTTCCGAATAGCCGATGGACCCTAGGCGTTCACCGAGGGCGACTCCCGCTAGGCGTTTACGCGTGCAGTCGGTGCGTACGATGCGGGCACCAGGCGCGCCCCCGATGATCGGCGCCAGTTCCCGCGCCAAACGGGACTTGCCGCTACCGGATAGACCGCCGAGAGCGATCAGCTGCGGTGACGGCGTGGTCAGATAGCCACTGGCCAAATCCAGGTAGTGGACGGCATCAGCAATGTATTTGGCTGCCTTTTCGGGGTCCGTCTGCTCGCTCGCACCAATGGCTTGAACATGGCTGCGGATCGCCGCCCGCAATGACAGGAACAAGGGCAGCGTCGCCAACCCATCAACGTCGCCCGTGTCGTCGAGGTAGCGATTGAGCACGATGCTGGCAAGCTGACGCAGGTTCCTGTGGTCAAGATCCATGACGAGGAAAGCGAGGTCGTAGAGCACGTCGATGTCGGCGAACTCGGCATTGAACTCGATCGCATCGAACAATGCCGCTTGGCCGTTGTTGAGGAAGATATTGCGGAGATGAAGATCGCCATGACAGTGGCGGACGAAACCCTGGTCACGACGCCCGTCCAAGATACCCTCGATATCCGCGAGACCACGCCACGAAGCCTCAGTCAGCGCGGCAACCGCATCGGGATCGA
>JAHCKI010000149.1 GCA_026125865.1 Rhodospirillales bacterium | reverse complement strand
ATGATGATCTTGCTGATGGTGGTCTTGCCGCAACCACTCTCACCCACGAGGCCGATGCAACGCCCGCGATCTATGTCGAGGCTGACGTCATCGACGACCTTTCGTGATGTGTCGACACCGGTTCGAAAGAGGCCGCTGCCTTTGCGGGTAGAAAAGCTTTTATGGAGATTGCGGACCTGCAGCAGGGGCCCATTGGTTTCGGCTCTTGGTTTCGGATCGCTGTCGGATTGACGCAGCAGCAAACGCCCCGCCTGATGTTCGATCTCGCGGAGGGGCGTCAACCGTTCCCCCGGCTTCATGTCGAAGTGGGGTACGGCTTTGAGCAGCGCCTTCAGGTAGGGATGACTTGGCGTACCGTAAATATCCCGCAACGTTCCGCTTTCCATCACCTTGCCGTTGTACATCACCACCACTTCCTCGGCGACGTTGGCGACCACGCCCAAGTCGTGGGTGATGATCAGGAGCGCCATGTGCAACTCGACCTGAAGATCCTGAATGAGTTTCAAGATTTGCGCCTGAATCGTAACGTCCAGGGCAGTGCTCGGTTCGTCGGCGATGAGCAGGGCGGGATGACAAATCAGGGCCATGGCGATCATCGCGCGTTGGCGCAAGCCGCCCGAAAGCTCGAAGGGATAGGTATCGAAGGCAAGGCGCGGGTCGGGAAAACCGACCAAGTCGAGCATCTCTACCGTGGCCTCGATACCTTCGGAATTGCCCATGTCGCGATGCAGAAACAGGGCTTCGCTGATCTGGTTGCCAACCGTATGCAACGGCGACAACGACGTCATCGGTTCCTGAAAGATGATGGAGATGCGGTTGCCGCGAATGGCCCGGAACTCGGCGCTTGTCGGTTTCAGCTTGGCGAGGTCGATGGGGTGGCCGCTATTCTTCGGGTCCGTCAAAAGGATCTCGCCGCTCACAATGCTCGCCGTGCGCGGCAGGATACCCATGATCGCCTGAGCGGTAACGGACTTTCCTGACCCCGACTCGCCGACGAGAGCGACGGCGGAACCCGGCCGGATGCGAAGATTGAGGCCGTCGACGGCGCGAACCGCTCCTCCCTGGGTTCGAAAATCCACGCGAAGATCGCGGACTTCGATCAGGTTGCTCACTGTTCCGACTCCACCGCGATATTGTCCTTCGCCGCGATACCCATCGCCTGGAAATTGAAGATTGTCGCTGGGTCAAGGGGCAGGCGATTGACAGTGGCAGCATCGGCGACGCGTTCCGCCAAACGTTGAAATTCACCGATACGCGAATCAACGCGTAGTCGCCGTCGCCCCAATTTCATGGTCAGTTGCAGCCAACCGTTGGTGCGATCACGCCGGGTTGAAAAGTAGGCTAGACGCACACCGGTCAGCGACCGCCAGGGAAATGCTTCGCCTGCGGGAGCGAGCAGGTGGAGACCATGATCATCCACCGCGATGCGCGTTATGTGGCGTTTCAGCGCGGTAAGACCGTAGAGGGTGAACACCAGCGCGAGGGCCACGAGCAGCACGGTGACCGCCGGCATGGTCTCAAGCATCACCAATGGAACAAGCGCGAAGGCTAATCCCGAGGCCGCCCGAAGATAGTCGGAAAAAACATCACCACGCGAGTAGGCGTGGGTACTCATGGCCAAAACGCCTCTTGTGCCGAAAGCCAGCGTACGGCGGGGTGTTCCCTGGTGGTTCTCAAAAAAGTATCGACGAACCGCCAGCAGTCCTCGTCATGGAACGGGTGGTGGGTCATGAGTCCCGTCGGTTCGTCCGGATCGACATCGCCATGGCGTCGAGCCGCCAAGTGGTCCAGGACTTGTTCCAGAGCGGCTTCGTCTCCCACGAAACCGCGTGTGTTGTGCCAATCCATGATATCGACATGAACGTTGACGCGGCGAACGCCGATCACCGGTTCCGCCGCCTCGCGTGGCCCCAGAGTGGAAACGGCATGGATACCGACGCTGGGAAGGGCTGGGATCAGCATCGGGTCCATGCGGTTCCATGGCGCCACGAGAACCGCCAAGCCGCCGGGAAGCGCCGTGATGCGATGACATCCTTCGGCCAGTTCCGCCAACATGACGTCTTGTGGTCGATGCGGCCCGTATTCTTCCTGCCGTTGGTCCGGGGGCGCGTGATTGGCATGGGCCCAGCCATGCTGTAACACGGCCACTTGCGGACAATCGGCAGCGCCTTGCACCAAGGTTGCGTCCATATGACAAGGAATTGCCGCCAAGGCGACGGGCGTCCGGGTATCGGAGCTGATCGCAAGGAGTTGCTGTAGGGCCGGTGTTGTCTCTGTGGCATCGTCGTCGCGCCACCATAGCGTGACCGTACGACCAGCTTCGCCCCAGGCGTCAAGCTCTTCGTTCAACGCCGGCCACGTGCCCATCCGTTTCCGTCCGCTCACTTGCCTCGCCGCGGGCGGTGGTCACCGCCCAGCGAGGCAATAAACCGTGCTGCTTCCGTGGAACCATTCATGTCGACATCGACAACCTTCGGTTGAACATTGATCGCGCGATCGATCGCCTTGGCGAGAGTGTCCGCTGACAGCGTCAAAGGCTCGACCACAATGAATGCCCCGCGCTCGGCAAGCAAGCGACAGCGGTACGATTGTTCCGTCTGACCACCAGTGGCGAATGGTACGACCACGGCTCGTGTTCTCGCTTGCAGAATATCAAGGACCATATTGTAGCCGCCCTGGGAGATGGAGAGAACGCCGTTTCGAAGAAGCGTCGTCATATCGTTGCGCCAGCGTTCGACGGTCACGCCGGAAGGTGGCTCCCAAGCCAGTTCGTCGAATACCTCGTCGGCAAGATTGGGGCCCGTAATGAGGCGCCATGGCCGTTCGGCCAGGCATGAGCGGGGGCGTGCCGCCAACGCGGTCCGAAACAGGGACGCGCCGACGGCACCGCCGCCGGCGGAAACGATCACTTCGCCAACGCCAGCTTTGCCGCCGAGAATAGTGCTCGGGCGCGGGGGCTCGGCGACATAACCGGTGTAGTGGATCATTGGCGCGATTTCAGATGCTTCGGGAAAGGTGGCGTCGAGCCGCACCAGCCGGGGATCGCCCATGAACCAGCACATGGTCGAACCATGTTTTCGCCAAGTCCACCATCTCTCGATGGCGCTCCGGTTTCGTCTTGGCAACAAGAATATCCCGCAGAGAGCAAATGACCTGTGGTTGCGGCCGCGAGGTGCGTGCCATCTCCAGCAACGGCATGAGTTCGAAGCGAAATTGCCGGCGGCCAAACGGGAACTGCTCGATTACCAGGACGTCAGGCCGAATGGCCTCGAATTCCGCCTGAAGTCTTGCCGCGCGGGCATCCTGAAACGTATCGTCGATCGGCTGACCGTGAACTCCGACGAGGCGCGAGAAGCTTTCATCAGCCGCCTTGATCGGCGGTAGAGGGACGCGGGAGCAACCATCGAACGCGACACCCTGAACCTCGATCCCGCCAAGGACAACGCTAACGTCAAGGCCCATGCCGACCATGGCGCGCGCGATCAGCGACGCCCGCTTCAAGTGACCAACGCCCAACAAATGCTGGACGTAGAACATCACGCGCGTGCCCATCGCTATCGTGTCCTTGCGCCGCTTTTGCTTTGCCGGGTGTCTGTCAGTGCGGACAGATAACAGGCCAGGTTGGCCGCCGCCACAGGAAGGTCGTGATCGCGTCGAACCCGCGCGGCCGCGCGATTACCCAGCGCCATGCGATAGGCCGGATCGGCGAGAAGGCGTGCGACGGCGTTGCCGAAAGCGTCGGCGTCCCCTGGCGTCACCAGGAGACCAGTCTCCCCGTCGGCGACCACGTCCGGCACGCCGCCCGTTCGTCCCGCGATCACGGGCAGTCCCGCCGCTTGCGCTTCCATTAGGGCGAGACCATAGGCCTCTCGTACGGCCGGCCAGACATACAGGTCGCATGCAGCGTACATCTCGGTTAGCTCGTTTCGCTCCTGCCGTCCTAGATAGATCACACGGTCGCCAATGTCGCGCAGCGCCGTCTCGACCTTACTCGCCGCGGGGCCGTCACCGACGACGAGCAGGTGCCATGGTCGCGAGGTTATCCGGCTCAGGGCTTCTCCCAGAACACGGTAGGAGTCCAGCTTGTCACCGTCACGCATCATCGCCACGGCGAGGAGCAGGGGTTCGCGTTCGTCCAGGTTAAAGCGTCGGGCAAGGGCCGCGTGTTGGCAATTCCGCATGGAAGCCGAACATTGGAAGGAACTGGCGTCGATGAACGGCTTTAACGGAACGACTCGATGCGGATCGTTGACCAGGTGACGAAGCCCCTCGGCGTCGGCCGAATTGAGATTGATGAGAAGGTCGGCACTGGCGATTGCTTCGGCCGCGGCAGCGTGACCAAGAGCCCAAGGGCCGTCTTCTTGCTTTGCGGCGTGGGATGCTTCGGCAACGACGTAGGGGATGCCAAGAGCGCCGCTTACCTGCGGCCCGATCAGGTCTGGCGCCTTGTGGTAGAGGTGATAGGTGAACCAAAGATCGGGGCGTTCACGCAGAGGGCGGCGTCGATTCCGCTCAATGATTCGATCCGCCAATCGCTCGCCCATATGGGACAGGCGTCGTTGGCGTTGAGGGTTTCCGCTCGCGTCCAGGCTTCGAAACGGGGTCGCGAGTTCGACCACGAACCCGCCCCTTTCCATGGCTCGCACCAGCAGGCGCGCCATCTCCCGATCGCCGGATGGCGTCGGATGATGCGGCGGTTTTAGAGGCGCGTGGAAGGCGATGTGCATGAGAGAACCTCATCGCACTCGACACCAAGGAGGAGCGCCAACCGTTCGATCCCATCCTCAAAACTGAATTGGGTGCGAACGCGCGCCATGCCGGCGGCACCCAGCCGTCGCCGCACGGTGGGAGCGCGGATGAGGTGTTGCACGGCATCGGCCAGGGCCCCGGCATTGTCAGGTGGCACCAGTACGCCGGTCTCACCATCAATGATCAATTCCGGGACCGCCGAAACCCTTGTGGACACGCACGCCAAGTTCTGGCTTTGTGCTTCCATCAGGACGTTGGGGAGGCCGTCGCGATCACCATCGGCGGCAACACGGCACGCGAGAACGAACAGATCGGCCTCGCGATAGCATCCGAGAACGATATCGTGGGGCTGTGCCCCCAACCAGGAAATGCGATCGGAGATGCCCAACTCCTCCGCTTGGCGGTGCAGATCCGGGAGGAGGGCGCCGCCGCCGACATGGACCAACCGCCAATGCACGTCGCTGGGCAGCAAGGCCAAGGCGTTGAGAAGTAAGTCATATCCTTTCTTCGGAACGGCGCGGCCGACCGACAGCAACGTGACCGGATCATCGGCGTCGCCGCCGTTGCGCAGCGATGGCGGCAAGAGGGGAGGCGGGAAACGAGAAAGGTCGAGGCCGTGATACACCAGGTCGACACGACGAGGCTCGGGCGCAAGATTTGCAAGATGATCGGCGCCGGTGTTCGTGCATGTGACGGCCCAACGACAGTCCGCCAGTTTCTCCCTTTTCTCCCATTCCGGCGACGTCCAGATGTCCTTGGCATGGGCGGAAACGCTCCACGGTAGCCCCAGGATGAGTGCCGCGTAGCGGGTCACTGAGGCGGGCGTGTGAAGAAAGTGGGCATGCAGCCAGCCGACATCGGGCGGAAGTTCGTTGGCCAGTACCAGTGCCTGACCGAAACGGCGGATGCGATTTCGCGTCGGGTCACGGAACAAGTCTCGGAGCCAGATCCACAAAGCTCGAGTGAAACCGGGGCGACGCCATACCGCGTATAAGGCCGAGCGCACGAGGTCGTGGTCGTCGTGAAGATATTCGGGAAGGTAGGTGACCGGCGCGTGGATGTCGCCATGAAGGGGATGGATCGCCGGGTCGGTCGGGTGACGCAACGAGACTATACGAATGTCGAGGCCACGGCGTTCGAGCGCCAGAATTTCCTGGGCGATGAAGGTTTCTGACAGGCGCGGATACCCCTTCAGAACGAACGCGACGGCCTTGCCCGCTGCTAGACGAGAGCCAGTCGCGATTTCGTCGATGGTGGCGCGTTCAGCCATTCGTCGACCATGCCGTTGATGAGAGAGAGACCATCCAACAGCCCGGGAATGCGGACTTCCGATGGACGGGGTTGATCCGGCAGATTGCGGATGGCAAGGGCCATTTGCTGCGGTTCGCATTCACCGTCGATGGGCAGCATCCGGACCAGTCCGAGCGCTTCGGCGCGGGAGGCGCGAATGTATTGCTCCATGCGCGGTACCGTGCGCGGCACAATCAATCCGGGCCGATCGAATGACAGGATCTCGCAGAAGGTATTGTACCCGCCCATGGC
>JAHCKI010000148.1 GCA_026125865.1 Rhodospirillales bacterium | reverse complement strand
GATCCAAAGGCCGATTGGCGCCGACATCGAGCAAGATCTGACGGAAATCCTTGATGGTTTCCCGCATGCCCTCGACTGTGGTGCCGGTGATGTCGGCGCGCAGCTCCATCGCCTTGTTATTGGCCATATACCGTTCGAGCTGCTGCTTGGTATCTTCCAGACAGAGGAGACGCAGGGATTGGCTGGAAATCCCCTTGTAGTCCTGGGAAGCCTTTCCGCTCGCCACCTGCAATTCCAGATCATGCACGCGTTTCTGGGTACGGAAGACGGTGTTGAGAATGAGATTGGTGGAGGCGAGATCGGCGACGCGGTCCATGGCGTTCGGTCCTTACTTCATCTTTTAGCTGAGGATACGGTCGAGGGTCTCGAACATGGTCTTGATCGTCCCCATGACGCGGGCGGCGGCGGCGTAGGCTTGTTCGTAGACGACAAGGTGGGCCAGCTCTTCGTCCAGGTTCACACCGCGCTCGCTGTCGAGCTTGTGTTCCATGGCCTCGACCAGAGATCGTTCATACTCCGTGTCGTCGGTGTTGATCGATGCCAGGGTGGCGTTGTCGGCGAGCACGTTGGCGGCGTACTGGCTGAAGGTGGTGTTCATCGCGTTGATGTTGCCGGCCGTCCGGAAATTTCTGGTTTCCGTCATGGTTTCGGCCAGTTGCTGTACCAGCGTATCGTCGCCGATGCTGGCGTGGTACTCACCCGCGACACCCCGATTGGGATCCCACTGGGGAATCCCCCGCGACACCAGGGCGGGCGCGTTCAGGATGTCTTCGCGAACGCCGACGGTGGCGGCCACGCGAACGTCGGCCCGGTCCAACCCGATATCGGCGAGAAGGGTATCGGCGGCACCGTCGGTGACAACGATGCTGCCACTGTCCTCAGAGGAAATCCGCAGCCGCGTGCCGGCTCCATCGCTCACCAGACCGGCAGTGACACCGATACCGGCATCATTGACGGCCGTCGCGATATCACCGAGGCTGCTGCCGGCGGCAATCGCCACCGTGCCGAGCAGACCGCTGGGGTCTCGAAACGACAAGGTAGCCGCCGTCGACTTGAAGGCGCCGCTCAATACCTCGGACTCATAGATGTTGTCGGGAAGGCCATTGACGAAGAAATCATTGAGGCCGAAGAAATTGGAAAAACCGGATACGGTCTCGTCGGTGTTGCCGTCGCCGTCCGCGTCGAACTGAATGGCGGCGTCCTGCATGGAACTGCCGGCCGCGGTCGCGGACTCGTCACGGAACGAAAGGTAATAGCTGGGATTGGAAACCTCGACCACCAAGTTGCCGTTCACCACCGCGGCGCTGCCATCGGCGCCGAGGAATGTATCGATGGCGGTCGCCACATCGTCGATGGTGCCGCCGGCGCCTCCCAACAGCGTCCGCATGGTGCTGGTCCGGACCTGGTTGCCTTGGGCATCGAGGAGCACGAGGGTGGTATCATCCGTGCCGGAGAAGGTAACGGTCTGGGTCGCCGGCTCGATGAACTGACGGGAACCGGTCATCTCCTGCAATCCCGGAAACGGCATGCCTCGGTTGTGAACGGCGTTGATCGTATCGCGCAGTCCGGCGGCGAGCGTGTCCAATTCGCTTTGCAGATTGGGAAGCACCTTGTCCCGAAGCTCGATCAACCCCTGCAACTCGCCGTTGCCCACCGTGCCAGTGATATCATTGTTGGACACGGCGACACCCACGTAGACGCCGCTCAGATCACCCTCGGCGTAGGTCATGGCGGCGCCGAGGTTTACGGCGGCGTCGTGGCTCAAGGTCGCCGGCACATTGTCGACGAGAATGTCGCCGCTGGTGGAATACACCACGATATCGCCGTTGGCGCGGCTGAACGTGCGAATATCGATCAACTCCGACAGCTGGTCGAGGGCGAGGTCCCGTTGGTCCTTGAGATCCGAAACATCGCGCGCCAAGGGCTCGTGACGGACGATTTCCTCGTTGAGGTCGGCGACCTGACTGAGCAGAGAATTGATTTCCCCCACGGTCAATTCGATTTCGCGGTCGGCCTGCAGGCGAAGATCCTGAAGGGTTTCGCTCATGCCGTTGAGTTGGCTGGCGATCTGGTTCGCCCAGCGCACCACCTCCCGCTGTTCCAAGCTGTTCTGCGGTTGCATGGCCAGGGACTCGAGGGCGCTCGAGAATTCGGCGATCGTGTGGCTGATGGCGTCGTCATCGTCGGGCGCGCCGAACATCTCCTGCGTGCGGGCGAAGTAGTTTTCCTGCACATCCACGGCGCCCAATTGCGAACGCTCCAGCCGCAAGCTGCGAATCAGGCTCTCGTCCACGGCGCGGGTGACCCCGGAAACATGAACACCGACACCGACACCGTCCAGAACCCGCTGCTCCTGCTGCACGGTCTTGCGGGTGTAGCCCTCGGTGTGCACGTTCGAGATGTTGTTGGCGATGGTGTTGAGCGCCCGTTCATTGACGTTCAGACCGCTGACGGTGGTCCGAAGGGCGGTGGACAAACTACCGGCCATGGAAATGGTCTCCTTCTAAGAATACCGGGGCTAAGAATACCGGGGCTAAGAATCCCGCGAAGCGAACCGTCGTCTACAAGGAATGATCGATGCTGATGGGAACGACGCTCGACTTGGCCGTTTTGGCGCCATCGTCAGCGACCACCCCCTTCGGCGTGTAGCCCGAAGCAACCGGATTCAGCGCCCGCAGGGCGTCGGTAACCGATTCCAGAAGCCGGCGGTTCGCTTCCATGGCGACCTTGAGCAGGCGCGCGTTTTCATCCGCCAGCGGATCGAGGATCTCCGCCAGTCGTTCCAAGGTCGCGGTGTACTCGCCGTCCAAGTCGCTGAGGTCGGTGGTGGCCTCGCACAACGCTTTCATCTTGAGTTCATAGGCGCGGGCGGCGGTGACCTTTTCCCGATTCATGCCCGCGATGGCGGCCGGATTGTGCTCCTGCAATGCCTGGTTCTCGCGCTCCAGAATGTCGATGAGCTCTTCCATGACGGTGCTGACGGAGGTTGCCAGCTTCGCGACCCTTGCTTCGTTCACGGCAGAAGACCTTGTTCCAATTCTTGCATTTTCAACATTTCGCGGGCGACCTCGTCGGCGATCCCGACGCCGCCGGCGGCGGCGATTGACTTGCCGTATTCCTCGGCCAGCATGGAGCGCCACATGTCTTCCGCCATGCCGCCGCCGAATGGCTTTTCCGCGCCGAGGCCGGCGAACATGGGTTGCAGCATCTGGGCGAGGAAAACGGCTTCGAATTCCTGCGCGACCTCCCGGATGCGGGCGGGATCGTTGCTCTTGGCCAGGTTCGGCACCTTGCCGGTACCGGCGTGCATGGCGGTCGAAGCTTGCAAGGCCATGGCGGAGGTCATCACATGATCTCCAATTCGGCGTGCAGCGCGCCCGCGGCCTTGATGGCCTGCAGAATGGTGATCATGTCGCGGGGACCGAGGCCGAGGGCATTGAGGCCGTTGACCAGTTCCTGAAGAGTTACGCCGGTCGGAACCACGGCCAGTTGGTTGCCGTTGCTGTCGTCGACCTCGATTTGCGTCCGCGGCACGACGGTGGTATCGCCGACCTCGGCGAAGGGACCCGGCTGGGACACCTGCGGTGCTTCCGAGATACGGATGGTCAGGTTGCCCTGGGCGATGGCGACGGTGGAGACACGGACATTCTCGCCCATGACGATCACCCCCGACTGTTCGTCGATGACGACACGGGCGAGCTGATCGGGCTGGATGCGAAGCTGTTCCACATCGGTCAACAGGTCCACCACGCGGCGCTGATAGGCCGGCGGCACTTGCACCTGCACCGTCGAGGGATCGGTCGACCGCGCCACGGCGGCGCCGAGGAAAGCGTTGATGGCGTCGGCGATGCGGCGCGCGGTGGTGAAATCGGGATTGCGGAGATTGAGTTTGACCGACTGCAGGTTGCCCAGGTCGAAGCCGACCTCCCGCTCGACGATGGCGCCGTCGGCGATGCGGCCGCTGGTCGGCACACCCCGGGTAATGCTGGCGGCGGTGCCCTGGGCCTTGAAGCCGCCGACGCCGACCTGGCCTTGGGCGACGGCGTAGACCTCGCCGTCGGCGCCCAGCAGCGGCGTTACCAGCAGCGTTCCGCCGAGAAGATTGCTGGCGTCGCCGAGGGCGCTGACGGTCACGTCGACGCGGCTGCCCTGACGCGAAAACGCCGGCAGCGACGCGGTCACCATGACGGCGGCGACGTTGCGGGACGTCAGTCCGTCTTCCGTCGGTTTGACGCCGAGCCGGTTGAGCATACTGAGAAGGCTTTGCTTGGTGAAGCCGCCATTCTGCATGGTGTCGCCCGTGCCGTTGAGGCCGACCACCAGGCCGTAGCCGACGAGAAGGTTGTCGCGCACCCCCTCGAAGGTGGTTATGTCCTTGATCCGGGATGCGGCGCGCGCGTCGCTTCCGCCCGTCGCCGCCATCGCTCCTACAAGGGCGAGGACGCAGAGCAGACCGGAGACAAAGCGAAGCGCCCGGGCGAAAAAGTGCAGGCTCATGATTTCTTTTCGTTCCAACATTTTGCTCACACGGATACAAAACCGCTCGCAAGGTTGCGAAAACCGTGCCAAGCTCAATCCCCGTTCAGAGCATTGAAAAACAGAGATAATTCATCGGGGATCGGGTGGCGGCGGCCCGTTCGCTCCATTTCGCCCGGCAAGATCGAGCCCCGGTGGGCAGCTTTTTCCCGGTAGGACCTTATGCGAGCGGAGCGACGGGAATGACAGCCAGTGAGCGGCCCCCAATCGGCTGGGCCGAGGCTTCCACGGATAGACACGACGTGGAGGCGGCCGCCGCCGACGTGCTGAATATACCGCTATGGGTATTCCGGGGACATGGTATTCCGGGGACAGCATACATATTAGGATAGGGTATTCCTGATATTCCGGGGACAGCATACATATTAGGATAGAGATACATATGATGTCCCCTGAATTCCCGGGGACAGCATACATATTAGGATAGAGATACATATGATGTCCCCTGAATTCCGAATTCATCGCGCAACCCCGAATTGCCAATCCCGTGAGTAGTTACGGCCGGCGGGCGCCCTATGGATTGCCTCTCTAAAACAATCGAGCCATACTCCTCTGTCCGGGGACCGCGTCATGGGAGGGCCGGACACTGATCGAGATCCGGAATGACAAGCGGCAATAAGGGGAATGGCAGGTAGACAATAGAGGCGATAACAATCGAATAGCGTCTGCATGGATATGGTCAGAATGAAACCTTACGAAGACATTTGCTCACTTTATCGGATTCGAGAAAATACGAAGAATGAATTTGTTGCGATTGGATCGGACGGCAACATCTTGCGGTGGTCGGAGAGCAAAGGTGACGAACAGCTTTGGCTGCCGATTCCCCTAGCCGACGAAAAAGTGAAGTTCATGACGCCGCAGAAAGGCCACGAAGGCGAGTACATGTCCGTGGGCTCCAACGGAAATATTCTGCGTTGGGAGGCCACGGGCATCGAGCAGGAATTCAAGCTTGTGAATCCGACATCGGACGGGTGGTGGGAAATTCAGGAAAGTACGGAGAGTGAGCACGTCACCGTCGTGTCCGGCAACGTCCGGAGGTGGAAGCGAACGGGCGACGCCGATCAACGCTTCAAGTTCGAAGCGTGGAATGCGCGGGAAAAACCGAAGGTGGTATCGGGGCGTGAGCCCGGACAAATCGGCGACGTTCCGCGGCTCAAGAGCGTTGAAGATATTCCGCTGGAAACGACCGAGCCAAGTCTCATCGCCGAGACGCCGTTGCCGGCCACGGTCGTGGATGATCCGGACTTCTCGAGTAAGTTGGTCCAAGTCGAAAGAACGCCCTATTACATTCTGCGGCGGGAGCAGTTCTGGGATCGCACGGGCGATCGCGGTTTCATGATCGGGCATTCCGGCACCACCGAGGACAAAACCGAGCGGTCGATACGCTATCTGGTGACGAACACCCAAGGGCGATCGTCCGAGACCACTCTGGGCTTTCAATTCAGCGTGAAGGGCGGCTACTCGAGAAAACTCCCTGTCAGCACCGTCTCCGTCGAGCTCTCGACAACCATCAGTCAACAAATAAAAACCAGAGAGCATTCCGAACAACAAACACAAAAAGAAGATTTGTTCGTATACACGAGAACGTTTCCGAAAGGACCTCCCATCAAAATCGTCGGCTGGACCCTGGTCGACCGCTATTCGATTGTGCGGATGGATGGAACGTTGATCGCGCAGTGGGAGGTGGCCCTGTCCAACAACACGATCGTCGACGGTTTCCCGCGAGACTGCACGGCGCCGTATCGTGTCGACGAT
>JAHCKI010000147.1 GCA_026125865.1 Rhodospirillales bacterium | reverse complement strand
ACCAATGTTTTACAATTTTACCGCGATCCGCTCTAAGCCTGCCACCCATCAACCCTACCGTCGAAACAATTCCGCATGGTGCCCATGGATCGTGCGTTTTTGTTTAGTTCTTTTGAAAAGGGCACTATCATTCCCTATTGTGAGGTGTCCGGGGTGAAACAGGGTTGTCGCGGTTGACTTTGGGAGGCTTCCTTTTCGCTGGCGCCAAACCTGCGTTGGGCATCCGCCACGAGGGTAGATACGGCATGTAAAAGTTGATCAACAAAATGCGTTTTTCGCTATTTAGTAGAATTTATTGAAATCAAAAACTTAGGGAAGCTTTTGCATACTTTTTCATACAAAAACATACATTTCCGACGGGCGAAAGGACACAATTACAGCGATATCAACGGCTTGTGGCCATTCTTGCCGAGTCAAACCGTGTCATTTCCGTGCACAATCGTGTCATTGTGTGGAAAAAATTGATTGAAAATCATGTTGGTGTTTTTAACCTGTGGGGTCCAGTCGACGCCGTCAATCTTGTGCCTTTGACGTCGCCGGCTCGTGATCGGAGTCGGCGAGCTGTTTGCGGTAGGCTTGAGCGTACCAGTTGCCGGTGGTGAGCAGGGTTCGATGGATTCCGGTCTCGGCGATTTGGCCGTTGGCGAGGACGATGATCTTGTCGGCCTCGGTGATCGACGCCAAGTGGTGGCCGATGACGACGATGCTCATGTCGCCGCGGTCGCGCAGCGCCAGCAGCGTCTCCCGGAACAGCCGTTCGGCATCGGCATCCAGGTGGCTGGTGGGCTCGTCGAGGATCAGGATCGACGCCTGCCGCAACAACGCCCGCGCCAGGTCCAGGCGTTGGCGCTGACCGCCCGACAGTTCGGCGCCGCCTTCGCCCAGCGGCGTGTCGTAGCCCCGGGGCAGCGCCCGGATGAAGGCGTCGGCGCCGGCCCCTTGCGAGGCGGCGTGAACGTCGTCCAGCGTGGCACCGGTCGAGCCATAACGAATGTGGTCCGCCGGCGTGGCGTTGAGAATCAGCGGCGCCTGGGGCACGAAGGCGATGCCGGCGCGCAGGCTTTGCAGGTCGTATTGGTCGAGGGCCAAATCGTCGATCAGCACACGGCCGGCAGTCGGCTCCCGCAACCGGGGGAGAAGGTCCACCAGCGTGGATTTGCCGCCGCCGGAGGGACCGACGAGCGCGGTCAGGGTGCCCGCCGCGATCTCCAGCGTGATATGGTCCAGCGCCGGCGCGCTGCGGTTGGGATAGGTGAACATTACGTTATCGAAACGAATGTGTTTCGTCAGGCCCTCGAAATGAATGCCGCCGCCCGCGTGCTCGGCGCCGGCCTCGAAATCCTGGAAGCGGCGGGTGATGGCCCGGACCGCCCCTTCGGTGTTGACGAACACCTGTCGCGTGTTGAGGAGCTGGCGCACGATGGGCAGCAGCCGCACCAGGATGACGATGAAGAGGCCGAGGGTGCCGAGGCTCAGGTCGGCCACGCGCACGCCGAAGTAAAGCAGCAGTATGGCGGCGCCGGCGGCGATTGGTTCTACGGAGGTGCTGAGCAGGGCGACCAGACGCGCGGCCTCGAAGTGACGCCGCCGTTGCACATCGGTCAACTGGTCGACGGTCTGGATTTCCGCCGCCTCGGCGCCCGAAAGTCGGATCAGGCGCAAGAGGCCGAGCTTGTCAGTGAGGAAAGCGGCCAGAGTCTGTCGCGCCGCCACCGTCAGGTAGCCCAACGCCCGGCTGCGCTTCAACAGGCCGCCGAGCGCCCATGCGGTCGAGCCCAGCAGTATGGCGGCGGCGGCCGCCATTTCCGGCGACACCACCACCAGAAGCACCACGTAAACCAACAGCAGGAACGCGAAGCCGATGAAATCCAGTGCCAGGAAGAAATATTCGATTGACCGCTCGGCCTGTGACGTCAGGTCGTTGACCGTCAGGCCGATCTGCTGCTGTTCGTGATAGGCCAGATCCACGTGCAGGTAGTTCCGGAACAACAGCGTTTGCAGGCGCGCCAGCGCCCGAAACCGAACCTTGGCCAGGAACACCAGCCGCGCGTGCACGAAGGCTTGGCGAACGAGGATGCAGAGGAAGCTGGTGCCGAGCAGCACGGCCAGCGTGACCGGCAATCCGATCGCGGCGTAGACGTCGACCAGGCGCCGCCACAATTCCGATTTTTCGGCCAAGGCGGCGATGTTCTCATTGGCCTGCAGGTATTCGAACACCGGCAGGACCATGCCGAGGCCGATGCCCTCGAACACCGTGCTGCCCAAGTGGAAGGCGAGCACACCGCCCGCCGCCGCCGGCGTGAAGCCGAGCAATCGGGCGTGACGGCGCAGGTCCTTGGGGATCATGGGCACGAACGTCATGGCGTGGCACCTCGAGCCGCCGGGGTGATTTCGCCGCTGCCGCCACCGATCGCAAATGCCATGGCAGCGAGCCGACCCCGGTTGTGCGCCTTAACCGCCATTGCGATGGGCGGTGTCGGCCGCTTCCAGGTCGTGGGGGCGGCCTATGTCCGTCCAGTATTCATGGATGGGAAACAGCCCGGCGCGCAGGTCGACCTGCCGCCCGAGGTCGAGGAGGCTCGGCATGTCCAACGGTCGCGAAGGCGGCACCAGGGCGCAATAGGCAGGGGACAGGTAGTAGATCCCGGCGGCGACGAAGTGGGTCACGCGCGGTTTCTCGTCGATGCCCGTGAGCACGCCGTCCGCGTTCTGGCGGATGACGCCGAACGGGATGTCCACGTCATAGCGGGCGACCGCCACCGTCGCGTCGTACTCGTGGCGTTCGTGAAAGGCCGCCAGCGCGCGGAAGTCCACCTTGGTGAGGACATCACCGTTGACCACCAGCAGCGGCCCGCTCAGCGGCGCCGGTAACAGGCCGATGGCGCCGGCGGTGCCCAGCGGTTCCTGTTCCTCGACGACCTGCACGTCCGCGCCGTTGGCACGCGCCGCCAGGAACGCCTTGATCTTATCGGCGAGGTAGTGGACCGACACGAAAACGCGGCGTACCCCGGCATCTTCCAGGGCCGTCAACACATGCTCCAGGATCGGCCGGTCGCCGATGGTCAGCAACGGCTTCGGCGTCTCCTTCGTGCGTTCACCCAGGCGTTTGCCAGCGCCGCCCGCCATGACCAGCGCGTCCACCGGCATCGCCGCGGTGGCTCTCCTGAACAGCACGTGGACCACACGGCCGCCGTCGTCGACAATCGGCAGGAACTGAATGCTCCGCGCCGCCATCAACGCCAGGCTATGCCGTTCCGCGCCCTGCCTTCCGGTGAGGGCGTTGCGGTTCATGCAGGCGGCGACCGCGTCGTCGAGGGTGACGCCCCGCAGGATGCCGCGGCGGATGTCGCCGTCGGTGACGGTGCCGAGCAGGCGTCGGTCCTCGTCCACGACCACCAGCCCGACATGGGGTGGTGTATCGTTGATCCGCGCCATCGCCTCGCGGACGGTCGTCCGGGCCCGGCAAGTGAAGTCTTCGGGTTTGCTGGTCGTCATTGCCGTGACTGTTCAAGCAAAGATTCGGCGGTACGAAAATCGATCTCCGTATCGATATCGACGGCGCGGCGATCGTCCAGGATGACCGGCGCGATGGGGTCGGCGTAAAGGGTGTGGGCGCGGCGAAGCGCCACGGTCCTGGTCAGGTAGAGCGCACCATTGGGAACCAGGGCGGGGCCGGGCCGATCGTCCGCCGCCACCGGGCGCAATGTTTCGTTCTCATCAGCGATGAACACATATGACGGCGGCACGTGAAGCGCCGACATGGAAATCACCGCATTGACCGCTGCGCGCGCCGCCAGGATGGCCAGCGCCCGTCGCAGTACGTCGCCGCCGCGCAGTGGGGACGTCGGCTGTAAAACCATGACCGCCGCCGGGTCGCCCTGGTGTTCGGCAGCGAACCAGTCGAGGGCGTGGAGCACCGTGTCGACGGTGGTGGCGTCGTCGTTGGAGAGGTCGGGGGGACGGCGGAACGGCACCATCCACCCCAGATCGCGACCGATGGCGGCGATCTCGTCGTCATCGGTGGTGAGCAGGCACGGCGCGGTCAATCCGGCCTCGCCAATGGCATCGGCGGTGTGCGCGATCAGCGGTTTACCGGCCAGCATGCGAACATTCTTTTTCGGCAGGCGCTTGGATCCCCCCCGCGCCGGAACCACGATCAACAGGTCTGATGTGGGAATCACGGGTTTCGCTATGTGACTTGAGCGCGTTTCCGCCAAGCGGTAACGGCTTCGATGGTTTTCGCCGCCGGGAAGATGCGGCATGTCGTCGCGCCCAGCGGCGCCTCGATGGCGATCCCTTGCTCCAATAGAAAATCGGTGGCCGCGGCGAACCAATCGTTCGTGTACACCACGTCGTCGTAGGGGACCCATTGCGCTTTCTCGCCGATGCGCATGGGGGCGCTTTTCTTCACCGGTTTTTTCCCATCCACACGGTGTTCCGTCAGATAGAGCAACGAGTTGGTGTTCGCGGGAGCGCCCAGCGAAACCGCCTTTCCGCCGAGTTCGCAAAGTTTCCCCAGCGGCGACGCGGGGCCGAAACGATAGTCCATGGGATGCTCACCGACCAGTGCCTCGGCGTGGACGCCAATGGCGGTGAACGATGATTGCGGGTGCGGGCTCCGCCGCGCGCCCGGGCGGTGCCGGAACAACTCGGCGGTAACGCCCATGCGTCGGGTCGGGGTCAAGAGGGGATCGTATGGCGGGGTTTCCCGTCGGATCGGTTCGATCCAATCCTCGGGCACCGGCGGATGCCGCCATTCCGCCGGATCGGAAAGCTCGCCGGAGTAGGTCGGCATCATCACGGTTCCGCCTGGCCCAACGGCATCCAGAAGCGCGTCGATCACGGTCTGGGCGGCGCCGACGACAAAGCCCAAACGATTGAGGGCGGTGTGAACGAGCAACACGTCGCCCGCCTTGAGGCCCGCCGCGCGCAGTTGCTCCGCCAGCGAGGATCGGGTCACCAGGACGTTGTTATTCATTGGGCAAGGACCAAGTCGGCGGTATCGGCCATGGCCAAGCTATCCAGCAACGACCGATAGGCGGCGTCGATCACGCGGTCATCTGCGTCATCCGGCTTGCTGACCTGGAATCCGGCGAGGTCGAATGAGCATTCCACCACGGCCCGAAGATAGCGGGCGCCGTCATCGGCGGCCTTCTCTTGGTCGAATGAAGGATCGACGGCGTTTGCCAGATACGTCTTGAGATGGGTTTCGTCTTCTACCACCGACACATGCGGCAAGAAATTATATTGGTTGTGTCGGCCGAAGGTGATGACCGGTTTCCCTTGAACGGCGCCTTCAAGTCCTCCGGTGCCGGTTATGGTCGCGACGGCGCTGCATGCCTGCACCACCTCCGGCCCCAGTTCGAGCATGTCGATCAGATCGACATTCTTGAACTCCCGAATTTGCCGGTAGAAATCGGCGGGGCGGCGGCCAACCGCGTAATAGATGTCCTTGACGACCAGGCGAACCCCGGCGGGCAGATCCCGCGAAAGGGACGCGATGCAGGAAAGTTGAAAAAAATACTCCGGCGACAGCATTTGCAGGGCCGTCTCGGGTTCCGTATGCAACGGGTAGTACACAAACGGCTGCCCCCGCATCGCCGACAAGGATTTCGTCCGTTTGCCGGTGAGCTGTCCTCGATCGCGCCACTGCCTCCAAAGATAACGGATTTCCGAACCGACGAGATAGACCTTGGCCTTTTCGTAGCCGCGCAGCCGCCAGTACGTGTGGCGAAGCAGGAGGTGCGCCATCTTGAACACCAGCCCGCGAAATCTGGTTTGCTTTAGGAAAACGCGGCGCAATTCCATATGAATATCATAGGGCACCTTGAGGTCCGGTCTGTCCGCGCTTTGAATTCGACGATAGGCGGCCTCGATGCGGGGATTGTCGAAAAACTCCGACACGGCCCATTGGAAATAGTTCTTATAGCGTGAGGGCGCGAGCGTCCTGTACGGAACATTTTCGGCGCGGCAGACCAGCGCCGCCACCTTGTCGCCGTTGATGACGAGGTCCGCTTTCTTCGACCGTATTTGATCCTTCCAGAAAGCGATCAGGCGATTGTAGCCGTTCAGCATTTGCGGGTAGCTCGTATCCTCGGAGATCCGGGAACGCGGATGGTACAGTCCGCCAAGGGCGTAGCCGCGCCCCAGGTGGCGATCGCTGACGGCTATTTCGTTGATCGTCGTTCCGAGCCAGGCCTCGTTGGCCCGCGCCGTTTCCGTTACGGCGGCCTCATCGCCCACTGATTGCCGGCAACTTCGGTAAAGGACGTTGTTCACCGTAATGGAAGCGAAGAGGTCACCTCCGACGCGCCTGTAGAACGT